>NZ_MWJN01000035.1:0-81646 GCF_002027145.1 Microbispora sp. GKU 823
ACGCCGGACCTGCTCAAGGAGTCGCGGCGGCTGTCCGACGAACTGGACGTGCCGCGTGCGAGCCGCCCACGATGTCGTCGTCGCCCTGGTCGCCCTCGACCCAGTCGACGCCGGGGCCGCCCTCGGCATAGTCGTCGCCCGCCTGGCCGCGGAGCCGGTCGGCGCCGCCCTGGCCGAAGATCGCGTCGTTGCCCGCGCCGCCGTCGGCGACGTCCGCGCCGGATCCGCCCGCCAGCGGCTCCACCCGATGGGTGTGGAGCCGGCCGGGCCGTACGGCGACGGGGGTGGCCGTGCCGGACGTGCTCAGGACGGCGTTGTCACCCGCGATCACGTCGGGTCCGTCACCGCCGAACAGGGTGTCGCCCGCGTCGGGATGCGGCCCGGAGCCGCCGCCGGCGAGTTCGTCCTCCCCGGCCTCGCCGAAGATTCGGTCGGCGCCGTTGCCTCCCTCCAAGTGGTCGTCACCGGCGTCGCCGTGCACCTCGTCGGCTCCGATCCCGCCGAAGGCGGTGTCGGCGTCGGCCCCACCGTGAATCACGTCGGGCCCTCCGGCCTCCTCCGGCGTCCCGTCCAGGTCGAAGGAGCCGGTGGCGTCTCCGTTGTCACCCACGAGGCGGTCGGCTCCGGCGTCGCCGTAGAGCGTGTCGCCCGCGTCGGCCTTGCCCGCCGTGCGGCTGCCGCCGACGAGCAGGTCGTCGCCGAGGCCGCCGAACGCGGTGTCCTCGCCGGCCTCGCCCGCGACCACGTCGTCCTGGGCTCCGCCGTACAGGGTGTCGTCGCCGCTGCCGCCGGTGACCTCGTCGGCTCCGTCGTCGCCGTAGGCGGTGTCGTCGCCGGAGCCGCCGCTGACGTCGTCGTCGCCCGCTCCGCCGTACAGGACGTCGTCGCCCTTCTCGCCGCAGACGCGGTCCTGACCGCCGCCTGCCTCGACCCGGTCGGCGCCCCCGCCGGCGGAGACGGTCTCCTCGCCGCTGCCGCCGAGGACGAGGTCACGGCCGTCGCCGTCCCCGTCGACCTCTGCGCACGGTTCCTCCCGGACCCTGTCGCCGAAGATCGTGGCACCGCCGTCGCCGCCCACGATGTGGTCGTCGCCGTCGCCGCCTGCCAGCAGCTTGGCCGAGGGCTCCACGCCCAAGGGCAGCGGCAGGTGCCGCACTCGTCTGGCCGGGCCGAACTCGTCGCGGCCCTGCGCCTCGCTCACGTCGGACGGCTCGGCGATCACCCAGTCGTCGCCGGGGCCGCCGAAGATCTCGTCCTTGCCGTGGCCGCCCGCGAGGACGTCCTCGCCGCCGCCGCCGAGGATCCGTACGGTCTCGCCGGGGCGGGAGTGCCCGGCGACCAGGTCGGACGGCCTGGCTGCCGTACACCGTGTCGGCGCCCGCGCCGGTGTCGACGTAGTTCGGTCCCGAGTCGGCCGGGCCTGAGGCGTCGGGCCCGAACTCCTCACGCGGCCCGGTGTGGATCTCGTCGGCGGCCGAACCGCCGGTGAGGATGTCGCCGCCGGGCCCGCCGACCAGCAGGCTCGGCTGGGCGCGGTAGCGGGGCGAGGGGTCGGTAGCGGCGAGCGGGTTGTCGGAGGCGACGCCGATGGTGTCGTTCCCGCCGTTGCCCCACAGCCGGTTCCGGCCGAGTCCGGCGGCGATCCGGTCGTCGCCGTCGCCCGGGCCGTCGTCCGGCGCGCCGGGCAGGCCGTCGGCCGTCCAGTCGGCCACCTCCACCGTGCCGACCTTCCGGACGGCCGGGGTGAGGCGGCCGTCACCGGCCACCCAGCCGCCCGCGCCGCCCACGGTCAGGTAATCGTCGCCGGGGCCCCCGGCCACGATCGGAGCCGGCCCGCCCTGCTCGTCGTAGGAGTCGGCGCTGTTGATCTGGTCGTCGCCCTTGCCGCCGTCGATCACGTTCCTCCCGGCGCCGGCGAGGATCATGTCGTCGCCGTCGCCGCCGAAGGCGACGATCTTCCGGTCGAACGGGAACGGCGCGCCCGAGGCGTCGGCGTATCCCTGGAAGACGAGCTTGAGGCCGCCCTTCGCGCCGCGGCCGTCGGCCAGCACCCGGTCGAGGCCCGCCGTGTGGTGCTCCTCCCGCACGCCGAGGGCGTTGACCACGAAGCCCTCGTCGCCGGGGAGCTGGCTGACCGTCCACTGCTCGGCGTCGTCGCTCGGCTTGGCCGTGCTGCCGCCCCTGGCCGCGCGCATCGGGCCGATGTGCAGCACCAGCGCGTCGCCGCTGACCGTGGCGAGCTTGGGCGGGGCCTCGTCACACTTCGGTCTGGCCGAGAAGTCGAGCAGCGTGGCCTCGACGATCGTCCAGTCGAACCGCTTCTTGAAGATCGAGATGCCGATCTCCACCCACGCCTTGAGATAGACCTTGAGCTTGCCGTCCATCGTGAACAGGCACAACGGGTTGCGCAGCAGGACGCCCGCGAACTCGAAGAACCTGAACTTGCCGTCGTTGGTGGGGTCGGCCCACAGCAGCGAGATGCCCAGGGCGATCCCTCCGCTCACGCCTGCCTTGACGAGCAGCAGGTCGACCCCGGCTCCCGCTTCCAGCGTTCCGTACAGCGTGATCGCCGGCAGGGGACGGCCGCTCTCGTCGGTGGTCTTGAGATACAGGCTGTCGAGGATCTGGAGGTCTGCCTTGCCCTGCTCGATGGCCTTGCGGATGCCGTAGGTGTCGAAGCCCGCCCTGATCCGCGCCTCGACCCCGGCGGTGCCGGAGATGACCACCATGATGGGCGGCGGCGCGTAGACCGGGCCGAACGACTGGCTGTAGGTGAAGCCCAGGCGCAGCGGGCCGGAGTCGTACGCGACAAGCTCGACGTCCTTGCCCATCAGCAGGCTGAAAATCGACCGTCCGGCGTTGTCCAGCACCGGGAAGCTGAAGCCGGCCTTCGCGGAGTGCTGCATGGGCCCCTGCTCGGCCTCGGCCCCGGCCTTCGCGGCCTTGCCCTTGTCGCACGTCCTGGCGCCCTGGTCGAGCGCCGCGAACAGGTCGTCCGTCGTGGGTGACACGTCCGCGATCAGGGAGTCCGCCACGTCCGGCGAGTTCTCCGTGGTGAGCGCCCTGTCGCCGGCCACGGTGAAGCTTCCGATCGGGATGTGCAGCTCACCCCGGCAGTCGGGCAGCGAGGTGACCAGCTTGGTGATCTCGATCATCCGCTCGATGAACTGGGTCGTGCTGTTGCCGCCCAGGGTGTTGAACTTCTTGGCGATCGTCATCAGGTTCACGTCACCGCCGCCCGCGGCCCGGCTGAGGTCCGAGAGCACCGGAATGGGCGCGTACAGCTGGTCGACGACGGGCCTCACCGGGTCGGTGACCCGCTTGACCTGGGTCACCACCGGCCCCAGGACCGTACGGAAGAAGTCGCCGGCCTCCAGGTTCACGTCGGTGAAGGCGATGGACAGGTTCGCCGGGTCGGGAGAGCCGCCCTTGGTGAGGTCCCAGCCCAGGTGGAAGTCGCCGAACAGCCCCGGCAGCATCGGCGATCCGGGCGTCACGGTGAAGCGCCAGTCGACGGCCACGTCGGCGTGCAGCGACGTCTCCACCAGGTCGGAGGCGTCGGTGAGCTGCGCCAGGCCGATCCGGCCGACCGGCTTGAGCCCGACGGTGAACGTGCCGGCGAACAGGTCGGGAGACTGCGGCGAGCGGTTCTTCACCGTGACGTCGAGGATGGACAGCTTGGCGTTCATCTCCTCGGGCAGCGACACGTTCACGCCCACGCTTGCGCGTGGCCGCTTGTCGGGCGTGGCGTCGATGTAGAAGCCGTTGGTCCGGTCCAGGCCCACGGTCACTTCCACGTGCCAGCCGATCTCGGCCCGCAAACCCTTGCCCGGGCCCTGACGCAGCGCGAGACCGGGGACGCCGATGTCCAACTGCCGCTCCAGGGCCGCGCAGCCCTCGACACAGCCCTTCTGCGGGTCCACGGTGCCCTTGCCGATGCTCATCGTGAACTTCACGCCGGTCAGCTCGGTGCCCTTGGCGGCGTCGCACGCGGTGGGGTCCGCGGGCTCCGGCGCCTGCACACACGTGATCACCGGTTGCACGCCGGGGCCGACCTTGGGGGCCAGCTCGGCGTTGTACCACTCGCGCAGGTCCTTGCCGGTGGGCACCCGGCCGCCGTTCGGCAGCTTGGCGATGGCCGCCTTGATCTCCTGGCGCTTGGCGCGACGAAGTCCGCACCCTGCTGCAGGTCGTCGCCGACCAGGGGCAGCCTGCCGCCGTAGGAGGCCGTGCGCATGCCGGTCTCCAGCGCGGTGAGGTAGCGGTCGATGCCGTCGCCCAGGTTGGACCAGTCGAGCTCCAGCCCCGCGGGCAGGGTGGAGAAGTCGAACTCGGGCACCTCCAGCCGCTCGATGTCGCCGGGCAGCTTCTTCGTCAGGTCGAACATGTCCGCGAGGGGAGCGGCCCTGGGCAGGCGCAGGACGAGCGCGTGCCTGCCGTCCGCCGTGATCGGGCTGCCGTTCACGTAGGCGGGCAGCACCGCGCACAGCGCCAGGTCGGTCTCGTCACGCCGGGGATCGCGGTCGCAGGTGACCGGTTCGGTCGTCTCGTTGAGCGACAGGTCGAGCCCGGCGAAGAAGTCGGCCGGCGGCACGGCCTCCCGCGACCCGCCGTCGTAACGGAGGTTCACGCCGTACGCGAGCCTGGCCTGCATCGGGTCGTCGTCCGCCTTGCCCACGGAGACGGGCAGCGGGCCGATGTTCGCCTTGATCGTGCCGTCGAGCCGGGCGCTCGCCTCCAGGTCGAGGCCGGAGTCGGTGTCGATGAGCAGGTCGCGGGCGAGATCGAAGTCGCGCTTGAGCGCCACCCGCACGCCCAGCCGGATCTGCCCGCCGACGGAGGCGTCGAGCGTGCCCGAACCGGAGGCGGCGACCAGACTGCTGTCGCCGAAGGAGAAGCGCAGCGGCTCCTTCAGCGCCGCCTTCTTGTCGTACGCGAGCGACAGGCGCAGCGCGCCGTCCTCGTACCCGATGCGGACCTGGCCGCCCAGCGCCTTGTTCAGCTCGGCCACCAGCGCCTGCACGGTGTCCGGCGGGGCCGCGGTCAGCCGGTCGATCGCGTCCCTGAGCGGCGAACGCAGCGCGTACGCCGTGCCCGGCTCGGGACGGGCCTCGCCGAACTTCGCGGTGAACACCATGGTGTGCTCGCCGCAGACGGCCTGGACGGTCATCACGCGTGTGCCGATCACGACGCCGCGCCCGATGTGCGTCTGGGCGAAGGTCCGGGAGGGGTCGGTGACGAAGCCGTTCTCGCTTCCGCAGGCGCCGTCGCCGTACACGACGCCGGGGCCCGAGCCCATCTCGTCCGCGGCGACGAGGTCGGACAGCGACCGGCCGAGGAGCGGCAGCTTGGTCGTCATCGCCGTGCCGACGGGGCCGCTGGGCTGGACGTGGTCGAGGTAGGTGGCCAGCGCGCCCAGCGACTTCACCAGCGCGCCGAACAGCGCCTGCGGGTTGTCGGGGTCGAAGGCGAAGTTCTTGACCTTGCCGATCTGGTCGAAGCCGCGGAAGACCAGGGTGTCCGGCGTGCGGATGTCCGGCATCTCCACGTCGCCGGTGACCTTGCCGCCGAAGAAGTCGGCCAGCCCGGGAACGCCGAAGGTCAGCCTGGCCCGGGCCGCGGCGTCCACCTGGGAGGTGAGGATGTCCGAGGGATTGTTCGCCAGACGCTCGAACAGCCGCGTCAGCGGCACGTCCCCGACGTCCTTGAGCCCGACCTTCACCACGTCGCCGCCGGACCTGCTGCTCATGGACAGATCGCCGGTGAGCCGTACGCCCAGGTAGCCGACGACGGCGTCCACGTTGACCGAGGTGAGGACCGACAGGCGCGCGCCGAACAGGTCACGGCCGGTACGCAGCATGATCCGGTCGGCGGGCCGGGGCAGCTCGGTGACCACGGTCGCGCTGCCGTCGGGGTTGATGTGCTTGTAGGGACACGCCTTCTGCTGGCCGTCCGGCCGGGTGGCGCACTCCTGGCCGGTGGCCGGGTCGCCGAGGTCGAGCACGACCGTGGCGGCGGCGTGGTAGCCGCGCATCACCCCGGCGACCGAGGTGGTCGCGTTGGCCTGGGCGAGGCCCGCGCGGGCCTTGAAGGTGTCGCCCAAGGTGACCTGGCCGATCATCGGGTCGGCGGCGGCGATCCGGTAGGCCGTCCCGGCCGCCGGCACGCCTCCGCGCCAGCCGTCGCCGGTCAGTGTCACGACGTCGGCGGTGTTGTCGGCCACCATGCCGGTCGACGTGCCCGCGGTGATCGTGCGGCCGGCGAACTCTCCGGGCGTCCACTTCTGGCCGGCGTGCTTCAGCGTCGTGGCCGTGTAGGTGACGCCGGCACCCGTGCCGCTGCTCACCTGTCCGGCGGGGTTGAGCGGCTCGGGCGCGGGGTTGACCGCTCGGTCGATCACAAGCGTGAAGGCGATCTTCTTGGTGGCGTCGTCGTAGCCCGCGTCGGCGACCTTGATGATCGCGCCGCCGGGCAGGCCGCGCGCCCTGCCGAGCGCGGCGAACATGTCCTGGATGGAGGTGAACGTGGGCTGACCGGTGTTCCGGTCCACGCTGTCGGCGACGAACTTGTCGATCGCCTCGGAGATGCGCACCGCGTCGGCCAGGGAACCCCGCATGAACGGCAGGTCAAGGTCGCCCTGGCCGCCCCAGCGGGCCCGCTGCACGGCGGTGATCGCACTCGACAGATGCGTCAGCCCGTCGAGCAGGTCCTTCGGCGTGAGCGTCTGGAAGCGGTTCAGCCGGTCCAGGTCGGGCTGGCCCACGCTCACCTGCGGCCCGCCCGCGGCGAGGTCGGGCCAGTTCACGTCGACGGTCGCGGTGGCCCCCTCGACCTGGGCTCCGGCGAACGGCTGCGCGGTGACCGCGAGCCTGGCGGTCGCCGAGCCCTTCCTGGAGAAGGTGAACAACCCGGCCGCGGCGCCGTCCGCGCCCAGCTCCCGCAGGTCGAGCCTGCCGTCGCCGTCCGGGTCGGAGGCGGTGCAGGTGAACGTGGAGGCGAAGGAGAGCGACGAGCCCGCCGACAGATCCACGCCGAGGATGCCGAAGGCGGCCGAGGGCTTGGCCCCCGCCGCCAGGTGCCCGTCCGCCTGCACCGTCACGACGGCGTCCTTGCCCAGCCAGGCGGTCTTGGTGGCGGGGTCGTAGGCGAAGGGCAGCTTCGCGCCGAGCTTCAGCGTGACGTCCACTCCCCCGGACGTCGCCAGTGAGACCTTGGGCTGCGCGCTGCTGACCGAGACCGGCCGGTCGGCGACCGTCCTGGTCACCTCCAGAGTCAGGTCGAGGTGCCTGACGCCACCCTGCGTGCTCGCCTTCGCCAGCAACCGGCCGGTACGCGGACCGGAGAGCGGATACTCGTCCTCCAGGCCGGACAGGCTGGTGAGGTTCTTGAGCTGGTCGTACACCGCGACGTCGAACAGATCGCCCAGGCCCAGGCCGTCCTCCCCGCCGGGCACCAGGCCGACGAGGGGGAGCTGCTCGCCCATCGGGCCGAGCGCCGCCATGCCCCTGCCGACAGCGGCGAAGCGCTCGACCGCGGACACGAGCGCGGTGGTCTCCTCATCCCGTTGCGCGTCCGCCGACGCGGCCTGCGGCAGGCCGGTGAGCAGACCCGCCATCATCCCCAGAACACACAGCGCGCTGATCAGTCGCCGCCTCGACACCGGACCCCCAAAACCGACGTGACATACCGACGGCCTGTTCTAGTGACGGCGACTTGCGATCAGGTTGGAGACGGCTTGGGAGATCCACACGAGCAGGTCCGGGCAGGAGGCCGGGCGTCCGGCGGCCGGGACAGGGTGCCCCTCCACGCGTCCCGCCTGGACGCGGAGGCGTGAGGCGACAGCCTGCGATTGCGGTCGGCGGCTGCGTCCACCTCGTTGTGATCACGGGCGGCGGCTTTACACTGTAGATCTGCGACGCCTGACGCCCGGCGTGCGACTTCCGGGCGGGGAAAGACCTGTCAGCCCTCCGGGGAGACCCGGGCGCTCAGGTCCTGCCAGACCTTGTCGACCTGGGCGTCCAGGTCGTCCAGGGAACCCTCGTTGCGGATCACGATGTCGGCGATCCTCAGCCGGTCCTCGCGGGAGGCCTGGGCGGCGATCCGGGCACGGGCGTCCGCCTCCGGCATGCCGCGGAACCGCAGCAGCCGCTCCAGCCGCACCTCGTCCGGCGTGTCCACGACGATCACCACGTCGTACAGGGCGGCCAGATTGTTCTCGGCCAGCAGCGGCACGTCGTAGACGACGACCGCGTCGTCCGGGGCCTCTCGCTGGAGTTGCTCGCTGCGCTCGCCCACCTTGGGGTGGACGATCCCGTTGAGGACCTTGAGCTTCTCGGCGTCGGCGAAGACGATCGCACCGAGCCGTTCCCGGTCGAGCGTGCCGTCGGGACGCAGCACGTCCTCGCCGAACGCCTCGACGATCTCCGCGAGCCCGGGGGTGCCCGGCTCCACGACCTCTCTGGCGATCTTGTCCGCGTCGACGACGACGGCGCCGCGGGCCGCGAGCCGGCGCGACACCTCGCTCTTGCCCGAACCTATACCGCCCGTGAGCCCAACCTTCAGCACGTGCCGCAGCCTATCGGGCAATCCAGGAGTGTCTGACAAAGGCTGCCCGTCGCGAGCGTGGACCCAGGTGGATGCATCGCAAGGCGGAGGAGGAGGCCATAGCGGAGCTATGGGCGACGACGAGAACGCGGCGAGGCGCCGCCTGGGCCACGCGCAGCAGGGCATGTTCTGTCAGACACGACCTAGGGCTCCCGGCGCAGGTGGACCAGCGTCAGGTGGTCCTGGACCCGTTCCCGCTGGGTCTCCCGGTAGCCGAGGCGCCGGTAGAGCCGCAGGTTCCCCTCCGACAGATGCCCCGTGAACAGGTCGAACGCCGCCGCCTCGGGTACGGCCTCGTGCATCGCGGCCAGCAGCCCGCTGCCGATTCCCTGCCCCTGCCGGTCGGGCGCGACCACGAGACGGCCCACAAGGCAGGTCGAGCCGGACATCTGGCCCCGGACCGCGCCGACCACCCGACCGCCGTCCGTCGCCTTCAGCACGACCCCCGTCTCGATCACTGTACGCACCTGGTCGAGCGACTCGACGAGCGGCGCGATGAACGGGTCGCCGTAGAGCTGTGCCTCGGTCACGTACGCGGCCCGCTGCAGGGTGAGGATCTCCCCCGCGTCCGCGGGCAGGGCCCTCGCGATCTCCACCACGAGGGCCACCCTATCGGCACAGCTGCCTCCGCCAGGGGCGGCCCGGCTCGCGGACGTGACTCGCCGCGGCCGGCCACCGCGTAGCCGGGGTCCCGCTCCGGCGAAGGCGTCCCCTGCACGCGAGCGACCGGGAAAAGAGGGACCGGGAAAAGGGGAAAGGCCCCGCCGAAGCGGGGCCTTTCGTGATGCCATGGAGGACTGGCCGTGACCTCCGGTCCAGAAGACCGGGTGTCAGCTCTGGCCGCCCGCCAGCTTCTCGCGCAGGGCGGCGAGGGCCTCGTCGGAGGCGAGGGCGCCACCAGCGGTCTGCGAGGAGCTGGTCTCGCCGCTGTAGGACGACGGAGCGGCCTCGCTGGCCGCCGCCTCCTCCTGGCGGGCCTTCTCGATCTGCGAGCGGTGCGCCTCGAAGCGGGCCTGGGCCTCGGCGTACTGCCGCTCCCACTCCTCACGCTGCTTGTCGAAGCCCTCGAGCCACTCGCCGGTCTCGGCGTCGAAGCCCTCGGGGTAGATGTAGTTGCCCTGCTCGTCGTAGGTCGCCGCCATGCCGTACAGCGTGGGGTCGAACTCGACCTCGGCACCGACACCCTCGTTGGCCTGCTTGAGGGACAGCGAGATGCGGCGGCGGTCCAGGTCGATGTCGATGATCTTCACGAAGATCTCGTCGCCGACCTGCACGACCTGCTCCGGAATCTCCACGTGGCGCTCGGCCAGCTCGGAGATGTGGACCAGGCCCTCGATGCCCTCCTCGACCCGGACGAAGGCACCGAACGGCACCAGCTTGGTGACGCGGCCGGGCACGACCTGGCCGATCTGGTGGGTCCGGGCGAACTGCTGCCACGGGTCCTCCTGCGTCGCCTTGAGCGACAGCGAGACCCGCTCGCGCTCCATGTCGACGTCGAGAACCTCGACCGTGACCTCCTGGCCCACCTCGACGACCTCGGACGGGTGGTCGATGTGCTTCCAGGACAGCTCGGACACGTGCACCAGGCCGTCGACGCCGCCGAGGTCCACGAACGCACCGAAGTTGACGATCGAGGACACGACGCCCTTGCGGACCTGGCCCTTCTGGAGGGTGTTGAGGAACGTCTGGCGAACCTCGGACTGCGTCTGCTCCAGCCAGGCACGGCGGGACAGGACCACGTTGTTGCGGTTCTTGTCCAGCTCGATGATCTTGGCCTCGAGCTCGCGCCCGACGTACGGCTGCAGGTCGCGGACGCGGCGCATCTCCACCAGGGAGGCGGGGAGGAAGCCGCGCAGACCGATGTCGAGGATCAGGCCACCCTTGACGACCTCGATGACCGTGCCGGTGACGATGCCGTCCTCGTCCTTGATCTTCTCGATCGTGCCCCAGGCGCGCTCGTACTGGGCGCGCTTCTTGGACAGGATGAGGCGGCCTTCCTTGTCCTCCTTCTGGAGAACCAGGGCCTCGACGTGCTCTCCGACCTCGACAACCTCGGCCGGGTCGACATCGTGCTTGATCGAGAGCTCGCGCGACGGGATAACGCCCTCGGTCTTGTAGCCAATGTCGAGCAAGACCTCGTCTCGATCGACCTTGACAACGGTGCCTTCAACGATGTCTCCGTCGTTGAAGTACTTGATGGTCTCGTCGATCGCGGCGAGGAAGGCCTCCTCGGAACCGATGTCGTTGACCGCTACCTGCGGGGTGCTCGAGGTGGCCTCAGTGCTGCTCGTCATGTGTGGAATTGCTCCGAACCGGACAGATGTCGTTGTGACAGAAGCGCGGCGGGCCGTTTTTCGTTCACCGGATGATGCTGCTTCCTGGTAGCCACCAGATGACCGAGCGCGAGCCCGCTCCGTCCGTGACGCGCGCGAGCCCACAGCGCAGCGATCAGCATATGAGACGGAGCGAGCTGGGTCAATCCGAGGCAACCAGACGAACGCCTAGTAGGTGATCACCGACTTCGCCCGCGCCGGTGAGAGCGTTGCCCGGAGTTTACGCGGCACCGACACTCGGGCCGGATCCCCATCCGACGTATAGCGCTCTCCTGGGTGTTTGTCGAGCCAGTCGAGCCAGTAGGTCGTGCACCAGCGCCGGCAGTCGCCGTGTTTTCCGTTGGACTGGATCCTGGGGATCGCGTATCGCGGAAAACTTTTCGCGTAGGGCGAAACCGTGGGCTGCGCCCCGGCCAGGAAGACGGCGTCGAAGTGGTAGCGGGTGCCGTCCCACGAGCCGTCGTGCGCCCTGCTCAGCTTCCGCGGCCGCGACCCGTACGGCAGCGCGAAGGTCGTGGAGGGCGGCGCGCCGATCTTCTTCAGCAGCCGCTCCTGCCGGACGATCTGCTCGCTGACCCGCTTGTTCGAGAGCCGCCGGAGATCGGGATGGGAGTAGGTGTGGTTGGCCACCTCGAAGCCGTGGTCGAGCAGCCACTTCACCGCCTGCCTCTGCCGCTCGCGGTCGCGCAGGCCGAAGGGGTCGCGGTTGACCCAGAAGGTGGCCGTGGGCCGGAAGTTCGGGTACTTCGCCGCGACCTCGTAGATGATGCCGACGGCCGTGTCGTTCCTCGGCATGCCGTTGTGGTCCACGGCGAAGTGGCTGGGATGGCCGTCGTCGAAGGTCAGGACGACGGGATGGGTGCCGGCCGGGATGTCGATCTTCCTGGCGGCCAGTTCGGCCGCGGTGATCGGCACGTAGCCGTCCTTGGCCAGGCGCTCCAGTTCCTTGCGAAGCTGGTCGGGCGTCCGGTCGATGGACGCCAGCCGCTTGGGCAGGATGCGGTGGTACATGATCACGGGCACCAGGCCGGCCTCGTTCGCCTTGACCTTCCTGGCCGACTCGGCGGTCGCCTTCGGCGGGGCCGCACTGGGCGTGCGCGACGGCGTCGGTGGCTGCGCCCGCACCTGCGACCGTTCCTCGCCAGTGGACCGGGGCAGCAGCACGAGCGCGACAAGACCGATCACGACAACGACGACATTGGCGATTGCAGTCATTCGGGCAAGGTTGCGCACAGTTATTTGACCTTACTGCCCGACGTGTCCGTATTCACATGTGTTGCAATTTTCCTGTGGACTGGAGCTTGCGTGCGTGCGGACGACACGGGCACGTCACCTACGCCCCCGACGAGGAGGCGCTGCGGAACCGGCTGCGCGCCGAGACCGCGCTGGGCGAGGCGTGGCGCTGCCTGCGCTGCGGCGACTTCGACCCTGGGCCCGCCGCGCGGCGCCGGACCGGCCGGCGACGCGCCCGTCGTGCTGCGCGGCCGGGCGCTGCGGGACGCCGCCGTGCTACGGCTGATCGCCGTCTTCCGCTGGGCCAAGGCCGTGCTCGTGATCGTCGGAGCGTACGGCGTGTGGCGGTTCCGGGCCCATCACGACGCCGTGCGGCGGGCGTTCGACCAGGACCTCCCGCTGGTCAGGCCGCTGGCCCACAAGCTCGGGTGGAACCTCGACCAGTCGGGCGTGGTGCACACGCTGCGGACCGCGCTGGGCGCGCGGACGACGACCCTCACCTGGATCTTCCTCGCCCTGCTCGCCCTCGCGGCCCTGCTGCTGACCGAGGGGGTCGGCCTGTGGCTGCTGAAGCGATGGGGCGAGTACTTCTCGGTGATCGTCACCTCGGCGTTCATCCCGGTGGAGATCTACGAGATCGCCGAGAAGGTGAGCCCGTTCCGGATCGTGATCCTCCTGATCAACATCGCGGCCGTGCTGTACATCGCGTTGAGCAAACGCCTGTTCGGGCTGCGCGGCGGGCGGCCGGCGTACGAGGCGGAGCGGCACGAGGCGAGCCTGCTGGAGGTCGAGCAGGCGGGCCTGGCCATGGCCGGGCGGGACCACGGGCCCACCCGGCGACCGGCCGCCCTTGACCCATCGCTCGCCGGACCGGCCCGGTTCGGCGAGCGCGGCCCCCCGGCGAGCCCCGGCACGGTCAGCCGGATCGGCGCGAGAAGGCGAGAGCCCGGGCGCATGCGCGGGCCCATGCGCGGGCCGTGGTCAGTGGCCGGCGTCCTCCCAGGTGGTCCCGACGCCCACGCTGACCTCCAGCGGCACGCTCAGGTCGTAGGCCCGGCACATCTGCGCGCGCACGACCTCGGTCAGCTCCTCCAGCTCGCCCGGCGCCACCTCGAACACCAGCTCGTCGTGGACCTGGAGCAGCATGCGGGAGCGCATGCCCTCGATCGCCTTCTGCACGTTCAGCATGGCGACCTTGATGATGTCGGCGGCAGAGCCCTGGATGGGCGCGTTGAGCGCCATCCGCTCGGCCATCTCGCGGCGCTGCCGGTTGTCGCTGGTCAGGTCGGGCAGGTAGCGGCGGCGGCCGAGGATGGTCTCGGTGTAGCCGTCCTTGCGGGCCTGGGCGACGATCGACTCCAGGTAGTCGCGGACGCCGCCGAACTCCTCGAAGTACTCCTCCTTGAGGGCCCTGGCCTCCGCGACGGGAATGTTGAGCTGCCCCGACAGGCCGAAGTCGGACAGGCCGTAGGCCAGGCCGTAGTTCATGGCCTTGATCCGGGCGCGCAGGTCGGCGTCCACCTGCTCGGGGGGCAGGTCGAAGACGCGGGACGCCGTGGCCTGGTGGAAGTCGTGGCCCGACTCGAAGGCCGCGATCAGCGACTCGTCCCGGGACAGGTGGGCCATGATCCGCAGCTCGATCTGGCTGTAGTCGGCCGTCAGCAGCGTGTCGTAGCCCTCCCCCACCACGAAGCCCTTGCGGATGCGCCGGCCCTCGACCGTGCGGATCGGGATGTTCTGCAGGTTGGGCTTCTCGCTCGACAGCCGCCCGGTGGCCGCCACGATCTGGTTGAACGTGGTGTGGATCCGCCCGTCGTCGGCGATCTCCTTGATCAGGCCCTCGACCGTGGTGCGCAGCTTGGTCTGGTCGCGGTGGCGCAGCAGGATCACCGGCAGCTCGTTGTCGGTCTGCTGGGCCAGCCAGGCGAGCGCGTCGGCGTCGGTCGTGTAGCCGGTCTTGATCTTCTTGGTCTTGGGCAGGCCGAGCTTGCCGAACAGGATCTCCTGCAGCTGCTTGGGCGAGCCGAGGTTGAACTGCTCCCCCACCGCCTGGTGGGCGGCCTCCACCGCCTGCTTGACGGCCGCGCCGAACTCGGCCTCCAGCGCCGCGAAGTACTGCCTGTCGGCGGCGATGCCGGCCCGCTCCATCTCGGCCAGCACCCGCACCAGCGGGAGCTCGACCTCGGTCACCAGCCGGGTGCCGCCGCGCTTGGACAGGTGGGCCTCCAGCGCGTCGGCCAGGTCGCGCACCGCCTGGGCCCGCAGCGCCAGGTCCCGGGCCACGCCCTCGTCGGCGTCCTCGAACAGGGAGGTCTGCCCGCCGGGCGCGGACTCGGCCCGCAGCTCGCGGTGCAGGTAGCGCAGGACCAGGTCGTCGAGCGGGAACGACCGCTGCCCCGGCATCGCGAGATACGCGGCGAGCGCCGTGTCGCAGGTGAGACCGCGCAGGTCGTGCCCGTGGGCCCACAGCGCGAGCAGCGGCCCCTTGGCGTCGTGCACGGCCTTCGGCCTGTCGTCGTCGGCGAGCCAGGCGTGCAGCGCCGCCTCGTCCTCCTGGGTGAGACGCGTGGGGTCGAGGTAGGCGGCGCCGCCGGAAGAGGCGATCGCCAGGCCCTCGAACCGCCCGGTGCCGCTGCCGTACGCGCCCTGGAAGGCGAGCCCGGCGCGGTCCCCGGGGAGGGCGGCAAGCCAGCCGGCCACCTGGCCCGGCTCCAGCACGGTCACCTCGAGCTCGAAGCCCTCGCCTGCCTCCGGCTCGGTGGTGCCGAGGGTCTTGAACAGCCGCTCGCGCAGCTCGCCGCGGATCTGCAGCGAGTCGAGGAGCTTGTTGACCTCCTCGCGGTCCCACAGGCCCATGGTGAGCGAAGACACCTCGGCGTCGACGGGGGCGTCGCGCTTCAGCTCGGTCAGCATGCGGTTGTGGATCACCTGGCCGAGGTGCTCGCGGAGCTTGTCGCCGACCTTGCCCTTCACCTCGTCGGCCCGCCGGACCAGCTCGTCCAGCGAGCCGTACTCGGAGATCCACTTGGTGGCGGTCTTCTCCCCCACGCTCGGGATGCTCGGCAGGTTGTCGCTCGGGTCGCCGCGCAGGGCCGCGAAGTCCGGGTACTGCGCCGGGGTGAGGCCGTACTTCTCCATCACGGCCTCGGGGGTGAAGCGGGTCATGTCGCTGATGCCCCGCCTGGTCATCAGCACCGTGACCTTGTCGTCCACGAGCTGGAGCGCGTCGCGGTCGCCGGTCACGATGAGCACGTTCATACCTTCGCCCGAGGCCCGCGTCGCCAGCGTCGCGATCAGGTCGTCCGCCTCGAAGCCGGCCACGGACATGCGGGGGATCCGCAGCGCGTCGAGCAGTTCGAAGATGAGCTGCATCTGGCCGCGGAAGTCCTCGGGGGTCTCCGCCCTGTTGGCCTTGTAACCGTCGTACGCCTCGTGCCTGAAGGTCGGCTCGCTCCGGTCGAAACAGACCGCGATGTGGCTCGGCTGCTCGTCGCGCAGGATGTTGGCCAGCATCGAGGTGAAGCCGTACACCGCCTCGGTGTGCTGGCCGTCGGTGGTCATGAGGTTCGCGTCCTTCAACGCGTAGAAGGCGCGATAAGCAAGAGAATGCCCATCCAGGAGCAACAGACACGGACGGGTGGGGGTCGCTTCACTCTTCGGCACATCCGCAGCCTAGTCTCCCTGTACGACAGAAAACCCGTGCTCTTCCCACAGGAGGCGTCCCCTTGACCTTGACGAATCCCGAGGAGTTCGTGTCGGCGATGAACGCGCCCGGGGACCACCTGCACCAGCGGATGGGCATCGAGATCCTGGAGGCCAGCGCCGAGCGGGTGGTCGGCCGCATGCCCGTCAAGGGCAACACCCAGCCGTACGGGCTTCTGCACGGCGGCGCGTCCTGCGTGCTGGCCGAGACCCTCGGCTCGACCGGCGCCGCCCTGCACGCCGGCGCGGGCAGGATCGCCGTCGGCATCGAGATCAGCGCCACCCACCACCGCTCCGCCACCTCGGGGCACGTCACCGCCGTCGCCACCCGCGTGCACGCCGGGCGCACGCTCGCGACGTACGCCATCGAGATCACCGACGACGAGGGCCGGGCGGTCTGCACGGCCCGCCTGACCTGCATGCTGAGGGACGCTCGCTGAGGCCGGGAGGCTCGCGGGCCGTGCTCGCCCGCGAGCCTCCGGGGCAAGCACCACGAAAACCTCTTACGACGCATTGGG
Organism: Microbispora sp. GKU 823; assembly: GCF_002027145.1. Classification (NCBI taxonomy): domain Bacteria; kingdom Bacillati; phylum Actinomycetota; class Actinomycetes; order Streptosporangiales; family Streptosporangiaceae; genus Microbispora; species Microbispora sp. GKU 823. Next base: position 16,391 of record NZ_MWJN01000035.1, read on the forward strand.
CCGTATAACGGAACGGCTTGCGACTCTCTTTGCACGGGAGTCGCTCCGGTCGCTACCGTTGTGGCTCCAGAGCCCGTGGGAAGACCGAGTAGACAACGTGCGGAGCCGGGGAAGCTGTGTACGGTCCCAAAGGTCCTCCCACGGGCTCACGCTCTTCCACAGCACCGACCCTCCGGTTGACTCCTTACATGCCCTGACCTGCGAACCCTTTCTCACGTCAGTGACACACCATGGTCACCAATTGGTGACGAACAACCCCGAAACGGGCGTCTCAGGCTTATGCTCCGGCCACAACATCGCAGCAACCTCGCGATGTTGCGCGTCCGCAGTGGGGGGCACGACCCCGCCATGACCTGAACAGAGGGAGCACCATTGCGCAGAGCCGTGATCGCGTTCACGGCCTTCCTGGGTGGAATCGTCTTTCTGCTCTCCTCCCCCGCCTGGGCGGACGGGGAGGCGTTGAAGGGCACACTCCAAAACCAAGGCCAGCCGGTGAACGGCGTGAAGATCAGCGTGGCAGGCGAAGACGGCAAACCCGTCGGGGACGCCACCACGGGTGCGGACGGCAAGTGGGAGGTGCCGGTCCCCAAGGCGGGCAAATACAAGGTCACGCTTGACCAGGCGACGCTCCCCAAGGGGATCGCGCTGAAGTTCCAGAACCGGGCCACCCTGGACGTGCAGGTCTACGAGGGCAGCGAGCGCAACGTCCTGTTCGCCCTCGCCCCCGCCGGCCAGCAGGGCGGGGCCGCCACGCCCGCCTCGTCGGACTCCTCCTCCTTCTGGGACCGGGTCGCCCAGCTCACCTTTGAGGGCTTCAACCTCGGGCTCATCATCGCCCTCGCGGCCATGGGCCTGTCCCTGGTGTTCGGCACCACCGGACTCACCAACTTCGCCCACGGCGAGTTGCTCACGTTCGGCGCGATGTGCGCTTACTTCTTCAACGTGGTCGTGGGACTTCCGCTCATCTGGGCCGCGGTGATCTCGGTCGTGATCGGCGGGGCCTTCGGATACAGCCAGGACCGGTTCTTCTGGGGAGTGCTGCGCAGACGAGGCAGCAGCCTGGTCGCCATGATGATCATCTCGATCGGCCTGGCCCTGTTCCTCCGCTACGTCTTCCTGTTCTTCTTCGGCGGCGAGGGCGCTCCGTACGCGGACTACAACGCCCAGCCCGGCATCCAGGTGGGCCCGATCTCCGCCGCGCCGAAGAACTTCATCGCGATGGGCATCGAGCTCGCCGTGCTCGTGATCGTCGGGCTCGCGCTCCTCAAGACCCGCGTCGGCAAGGCCGCCAGGGCCGTCGCCGACAACCCCGCGCTCGCGGCCTCCTCCGGCATCAACGTCGACGGCGTCATCCGGATCATCTGGACCGTCGGCGGCGCCATCGCGTCGCTCGCGGGCGTCATGCTCGGCCTGTCGCAGAACGTCAGCTTCCAGATGGGCTTCCAGATCCTGCTGCTCGTCTTCGCGGGGGTCACCCTCGGCGGCCTCGGCACCGCCTTCGGCGCCCTCGTCGGCTCCATCGTCGTCGGCCTGTTCATCCAGCTGTCCACCGTCGTGGTGCCGACCGAGCTGAAGACCGTCGGCGCGCTGCTGGTGCTCATCCTCGTCATGCTCTTCCGGCCACAGGGCATCCTCGGCCGGCGCGAGCGCATCGGCTGATCGGAGACCACACGTGGACTGGAACACCATCTTCGTCACCACGGTCAAGGCCTCGATCGGCCTGGAGACCGTCGTCTACGCGCTCGCCGCGATCGGCGTCAACATCCAGTTCGGCTACGCCGGGCTGCTCAACTTCGGCCAGGCGGCCTTCCTCGGCGTCGCCGCGTACGGCATGGCCGTCACCGTGGCCACCTTCCACCTGCCGTTCTGGCTCGGCATCCTGATCGGCCTGGCGGCCACCATCGTGCTGGCCTTCCTGCTCGGCATCCCCACCCTGCGGCTGCGCGCCGACTATCTCGCCATCGTCACCATCGCGGCGGCCGAGATCGTCCGGCTCGTCTTCAGATCGGTGAAGTTCAGCAGCGTCTTCGGCGGCTCGGACGGCCGGCAGAACTTCTCCGGCGACTTCTTCGCGATGAACCCCTACTCCCCCGGCACGTACGGCATCGGCCCGATCAGCTTCAACGAACGGGTGACGTGGGTGCTGACGGTCGGCTGGGTGCTCATCGCGATCGCCTGCGGGCTGGTCTACCTGCTCATGAAGAGCCCGTGGGGCCGCGTGCTCAAGGCCATCCGCGAGGACGAGGACGCCGTGCGCAGCCTCGGCAAGAACGTCTTCTCCTACAAGATGCAGGCGCTCGTGCTCGGCGGCGTCGTCGGCTGCCTCGGCGGCTTCCTGTTCGCGCTCGGCCAGGCGTCGGTGCAGCCCGACCTGTTCAGCACCGAGTTCACCTTCTACGCGTACACGATCGTGATCCTCGGCGGCGCGGCCCGCGTCTTCAGCCCCGTCGTCGGCGCCGCGATCTTCTGGGTGCTGCTGGTCTTCGTCGGGAACACGCTCAGCGAGGCCGTGAGCGCCGGGCTGCTCCCCTCGTTGTTCACCGTGAACAACATCGGCGCGGTCCGCTTCATGCTGGTCGGTCTCGGCCTGATGCTCCTGCTCATCTTCCGGCCTCAGGGCATCTTCGGTGACAAGAGGGAGATCGCGCTCGATGCACGCTGACACCACCCCGACCAGGAAGGCGGCGGCGCTGGCCGCCTTCGCGGGCCTCGAGCACGAGCCCGGCGTGCCCAAGCCCGACCCCATCCTCGTCGTCGACAAGGTCGTACGCCGGTTCGGCGGCCTCACCGCCGTCAACGTCGACCACGTGGAGATCCAGCGCGGCTCGATCACCGCGCTCATCGGCCCGAACGGCGCCGGCAAGACCACGTTCTTCAACCAGCTCACCGGCTTCGACAGCGCCGACGAGGGGTCCTGGACCTTCAACGGCAAGCAGCTCAAGGGCGTGCCCGCGCACCGGGTGGCCCGTGCGGGCATGGTCCGCACGTTCCAGCTCACCAAGGCCCTGTCGAAGCTCACCGTGATGGAGAACATGCGGCTCGGCGCGCAGAACCAGCGCGGCGAGAACTTCTTCCGCGCGCTTATCCCGGGCAGCTGGCGCCGCCAGGAGGACGAGATCACCGAGCGCGCCGAGGAGCTCCTCGAGCGGTTCAAGCTCGCCGCCAAGCGCGACGACTTCGCCGGCTCGCTGTCCGGCGGCCAGCGCAAGCTGCTGGAGATGGCGCGAGCCCTCATGGTCGGCCCCGAGCTGGTCATGCTGGACGAGCCCATGGCGGGCGTGAATCCGGCCCTGACCCAGTCGCTCCTCGGGCACGTGAAGGACCTGCGCGAGGAGGGCATGACCGTGCTCTTCGTGGAGCACGACATGGACATGGTCCGCGACATCAGCGACTGGGTCGTCGTGATGGCCCAGGGCGCCGTGATCGCGGAGGGGCCACCGGACTCCATCATGTCGGACCCGCGCGTGGTCGACGCCTACCTGGGCGCCCACCACGACGCTCCGATGTCCGCCGAGGAGTTCGAGGAGCAGCTGCAGGAGGCCGAGGCCGAGCTGGAGTCCGAGATCGAGGAGAAGGCATGACCGCCCCCACGCCGGAAAACCACGCAGAGCCGGACCGCGTCCCCACCCGGGACGAGCCCGAGCCGGTCGCGGCGGCGGACGAGGACGGCGCCGAGCCCATCTCGCGGGCGGCCGTCGTCGACCGCTCCGACCACCTCGCGGGAGCCGAGAGCGCGCTGCTGCGGGCCGACGAGCTGTACGCCGGCTACATCCCCGGCGTCAACATCCTCAACGGCGCCGACCTGTACGTGAAGAAGGGCGAGCTGATCGGCATCATCGGCCCGAACGGCGCCGGAAAGTCGACCCTGCTCAAGACCCTGTTCGGGCTCGTGCCGGTGCGCAGCGGCTCGGTCACCTTGAACGGCGAGGACATCACCAACCTCAAGGCGCACTCGCTGGTGGCCCGTGGGGTCGGCTACGTCCCGCAGACGAACAACGTCTTCCCCAGCCTCACCATCGAGGAGAACCTGGAGATGGGCGCCTTCCAGGTGCCCGGCAAGTTCAAGGAGCGGTTCGAGTTCGTCTGCGAGATCTTCCCCGCCCTCCGGGAGCGCCGCAAGCAGCGCGCCGGCTCGCTGTCCGGCGGTGAGCGGCAGATGGTCGCCATGGGCCGGGCGCTCATGACCGAGCCGTCGGTCCTGCTGCTGGACGAGCCGTCCGCGGGCCTGTCGCCCAAACTGCAGGACCTGGTCTTCATCCAGGCCCAGCAGATCAACAAGGCCGGCGTCACGGTGATCATGGTGGAGCAGAACGCCCGCCGCTGCCTGCAGATCTGCCACCGGGGCTACGTGCTCGACCAGGGCCGCAACGCCTACATGGCGAGCGGTCGCGACCTGATCAACGACCCGAAGGTCATCCAGCTCTACCTGGGCACGCTCGCCCGGGCCTGAGCCGCTCTCCGAGGGCCCCGGCGGAGCCTCCGCCGGGGCCCTCGTCGTATGTCTGTGACCGTATTTCCACCTGATCGGCAACCGGCGGGGTGACAATGAGCCGTATGACCCGAACCCCCCTCCGGGCGGCACTGGTCGTCCCGGCGCTCGCGATCGGCCTGTCCGCCTGCCAGTCGCCGTCCCCGGATCCCACGACCTCGGCGGGCGCCGTCTCGTCCACCGTGTCGTCCGCCGTGTCGTCCGCCGGGGCCGCGTCCGGCAAGACCAGCGGCGCGGTCTACGTCACGGGCGCGAAGGCCGGAGACGACCCCTGCGCCCGCGTCGTGTCCGCCATCGGCTACCTGGGGCTGTCGCTGCTGCCCGCGGGACAGGAGGAGGCCCAGCACTGGGACGGGGACGTACGCGGCCGTTTCGGCTATCTGCGCGGCACGCTGGAGATGTACGGCCCCCGTCTGCCGGCCTCGGCCTCGGCCGCCGTCGCGACCATCGACGGCGTCGCCGAGACCCTGTCCCGGGCCGACACCGCCGGTTCCCGGCGTCCGGACCTGCTGCGCCGCTATCGCAAGGCCTCCGCCGCCGTCCTCACCGCCTGCGGCCGTTCCTGACCCGGGGGCAACCCCACTTCCGGTGGACGCGGAAAGGGCCCGCTCCGTGGGAGCGGGCCCTTCTCGCCGTGGCTCAGCCGGCGATCTTGCCGGTGTTGAAGGCGATGTTCTTGTTGGTGTTGTCGGCGCCGTACTGGTAGATGCCGATCGTCGCCTCGGCCGGGTCACCGGCCTCGTTGAACTCGATCGGGCCGGACGCGCCGTCGTAGTCGATGTCCTTGCCCGCGGACAGCAGGTCGTTGCAGGACTTGAAGTCCTTGCACTTCTCGCCGCCCGTGGAGACCTCCTGCAGCTTGGCCGCGATGTCCTTGGGCGCGTCGCTCTTGGCGGCGACCGCCGCGAGCGCGGTCAGGATGGTCGCGTCGTACGACTCGGGGCCGTAGTTGAAGTCCTTCAGGTTCGGGTCGACCGTCTTCAGCTTCGCCTTGAAGTCGTCGGAGACCTGGGCGCCCGGCTGGGTGCCCTTGGCGCCGTCGAGCGTGCCCTTGGGGAAGCCGTCCTTGCCCGTGCCGTAGTTGGACAGGTTGCCGTCGACGAAGTAGTACTTCACCTTCTTGGCGGTCAGGCCCTGCTTGACGAGCTCAGGAATGATCTTCTTGGTCTCGTCGAAGCCGATCAGCGCCACGGCCTTCGGGTTGGCTTCCTTGATCTTGGCGACGTCCGCCGAGTAGTCGGCCGCCTTCGGGTCGTAGATGACCTTCTCCACGACCTGGCCGCCGCCGCCCTCGACCGCCTTCTGCACGTTGTCCGCGAGGCCGGTGCCGTACGCGTCCTGGAGGGCCAGGATGCCGACGGTGTCGTTGCCGTCGGCGAGGATCAGGTCACCGAGGACACGGCCCTGCAGCACGTCCGGCGGAGCCGTACGGAAGTAGAGGCCCTTGTCGTTGTAGGTGGTGAACTGGTCAGAGGTGTTCGCCGGCGAGATCTGGACCACGCCCGCACCCGTGATCTTGTCGATGACCGACAGCGACACCGAGGACGAGGCGGCACCGATGACCACGTCGGCCTTCTGCTGCAGCAACTTGTCGACAGACTGGGACGCAATGTTGGTCGAGGTGTCACCCGAGTCCGTGTCGACCTCGACCACCGGCTTGCCGAGGACACCGCCGGCGTCGTTGATCTCCTTGATCGCCAGCCCGACACCCGCGAACTCCGGCGGGCCGAGGAAGGCGAGCGAACCGGTCTGCGGCAGCAGCGTGCCGACAGTGAGAACACCATCGCCCTGGGCGGTGGCGGCAGCGGGCGCGGAGGACTGGGCCGCCGGCGCCGAGGAGGCCGGCGCGGCGCTGTCCTCACCACCGCCACAGGCCGTCAGCGCGAGGCTGGCGGCGGCGGCGACGGCCAGCGCCCGCCCGAGGGGGGCAATGCGGATCATGAAGCATCTCCTTCATCCAGGCCCGGGAGTCGTCAGCGCTGCCGACTGGTCCCGATCGAATGGCTGAAAGGTACATAGGCCAGGCACGGCCCGACCAGGGATGCATCAGAACTGTCCGCACTTGGATGCGGAGTCGTAATAACTCCTCAACTTAGCGGGACGGCCCCTGACCAGGAGTCTTCTCCTTCGCGATCAGCGAGGCGACGTTCAGGCGGGCTGCTGGGTCTCACCGCCGTTCTCGTTCACCACGATCTGCGCCACCTGGCGCATGCTCATGCGCCGGTCCATGGACGCCTTCTGGATCCACCGGAAGGCCTGCGGCTCCGTCCACCCGTGCTGGGCCATGAGCAGGCCCTTCGCGCGCTCCACGAGCTTCCTGGTCTCCAGCCGCTCCGACAGCGTGGAAACCTCCTTCTCCAGCGCGGCGATCTCCTCGTGCCGGCTGACCGCCATCTCGATGGCCGGGACCAGGTCGCCCTTGGTGAACGGCTTGACCAGGTAGGCCATCGCGCCCGCGTCCCTGGCCCGCTCGACCAGGTCGCGCTGGGAGAACGCGGTGAGGATGAGGCACGGCGCGATGCGTTCCGAGACGATGCGCTCGGCCGCGGAGATCCCGTCGAGCACGGGCATCTTGACGTCCAGGATCACCAGGTCGGGGCGGAGCTCCATGGCGAGCTTGACCGCCGTCTCGCCGTCGCCGGCCTCGCCGACCACGGCGTAACCGTCCTCTTCGAGCATCTCCTTCAGGTCGAGGCGAATCAGGGCCTCGTCTTCCGCGATCACCACTCGCCGCTGCGTACTCACGCACAAGAGGTTACCGACGTCCGCTACATTAGGACCACGGCAGGGGATGCCCTGAGCGATCTCCAAACAAGATCGACTGCTGCGTGGCAGCCATTGCCGAAACCGGACAAATCCGGAAATAGCCCCGATAGACCAATCGGCAGAGTCGATGGCCTCAAAATCCATTCAGTGTGGGTTCGAATCCCACTCGGGGCACTTGCACGAATAGCGGCCCCTAAGAAACCGTCAGGGCGACGATGACGGGGCCATGGTTGCGCTCCAGCGGCCAGCGGCCAGCGGCCAGCGGTGACATACTGCGACCGCCGGGCCCTGCTGGGGCCGCGGAAGTGAGGCCGGGACCTCCCGATGGAATCGGGCGCCCGGCCTTCGCGGTTTCAGTGCCGGACGCCACGAGGAGCGGTCACAGGAACTCGATCCTCTGCCGGATGATGTCGAACTCTCACCCTCGCCGCCGAGCCACCACACGACGCTGCCCACGAGTACGTCGGCGAGCCAGAGCAGCGGCTCGTCCGCTGATCTCCTCCACTCCGTTCGCAGGCCTCGCTCGACTCGGCCGGCCCCTCGGAGCGCGTCCACCAACGCGCGGTCTCGTCTGTGGCGATGAGCACGTGACGAGCGGAAGATTCATCCCGCCAGTGAATTCTCTGGCTCCTGCCAGCCCTGAGACCCAGCAACCGCTCTCGCAGTTCCGCGCAGACATGCTCCTCCAGCAGGACGGCCGCCAAGGCGTAAACGTAGGCGTCACCGCTCCTGCGCCGCATGCTTAATGCGAGAATCAGGTGCCGGGGAGGAGGCGGACGGCGTCGAGGGCGAGGGAGAGTTCGACGACGTCCAGGGGGCGGGCCAGCGACCGGCCGGTGAGCTGCTCGATGCGGCGCACGCGGTTGAAGACGGTGTTGCGATGGCAGTAGAGCTCGGCCGCCGCACGGGACGCGGACCCCTCGCAGCGCAGCCACGCCTCCAGCGTCGCGAGCAGCACGCCGCCGTCCGGTGACGCGGTGATCGGGCCGAGGACTCCGCCCGCGAGGTGCCCGGCCAGCTCCGGCTGGCAGACCACCAGGGCGGCGGGCAGCCGCCGGTCGAGCCGCGCGATCTCCGGCGTGGTCCCCGAGCAGGTGCGCATCGCCACCTCCGCCAGGCGGCGGGCGGTGCCGAGGTCGGCGAGGCTCTTCACCACCGGGCTGACGCCGGCGCTCGCGCAGACGACCGGGGTGATCGCGGCCACCAGGTCGTCCAGCTCCCGGTCGTCGAGGTACACGACGGCCATCTCCAGGTCCGGGCGCATGCGCCACAGGAAGCGCAGTCCGCCGATCTCGTCGGGCCGGTGCACGCGGTCGGGCTGGGCGGGCAGCCGCGTTGTGACAACCGCATAGCGTCCGTGCTCCGGCAGGCCGAGGGCGTCGGCGGCCACACCGGCCACGGCCGGGTCGGCGCGGCCCTCCAGGAGGGCGTCGAGCATGGCGTTGACGCGCTGGTTGGTCCGGCCGAGCAGCTCGTTCTCCCGGCGGCGGTAGGCGTCGGCCGCCGCCACGGCCTGGCGGTCGATGGCGTGCCACACGTGGGTGGCGCTGCGCAGCAGGGCGGGCAGCCGCTCCTGGCCCTGGTCGCCGATGATGTCGATGACGCCGTTCCAGGTAACCTGCGCGGCCAGGCGGTAGCTGCGCATGAGCGAGTCCAGCGGGAGCCCGAACTCGGCCCGCCTGCGCCCGACCGTCTGGGCGTACGCGACGTCGCGCCGCTCGTGCCGGGGCTGCAGGATCGCGGTGATGCCGACGCGCAGTCCCTCGTGGGTGCTCTTCCAGTGGTCCTCGTAGGGGACCGTCATGCGGTAGGCCTCGTCGCTTTCCCTGCCGCGCTTCACCAGCTCGTCGGCGAGCTCGGGGAGCCGTTCCAGCAGGCCTGCGGCGGAGGTCCGCAGCAGTTCCCGGACCTCGGAGTCCGTCCTGGACCTCATGCCCCGAATGTGCCAGCCAGAGGCGTCCGGAACAAGGTTCGGTTTTCGTTTCGTGATGCGGGATTGTGCTGGAGCACAGGGCACGACCGGCGCGCATGGGCTGGGGTCCCGACTTGACTCCCGGCGCTGGACGGCCCTCGACCACGGTGGGTTGGGTGTGCCTTCATCGGAGTCACAGGAGGCGCGGATGTCTGGTGAGGCGGGCCCGGGGACCGGCGGCCCAGAGATCGAGGGCGCAGAGATCGAGGGCCCGGCGACCGCGGCCCCGGGAGCTGCGGACCCGGAGGCAGGGGGCCTCGAGATCAGGGGCCTGGAGGTGCGGTACGGCCCCGTGCGCGCCCTTCGGGGCGTCCATCTGGCCGTGCCCCGGGGCGCGGTGGCCGCGGTGCTCGGCGCGAACGGCGCGGGCAAGACCACGCTGCTGCGTGCCGTGTCGGGGACGCTGCGGTTCCACCGGGGCGCGATCACGTCGGGGACCGTCGCCTTCGGCGGATCCCGCCTCGACGGCGTGCCGGCGGCGCCGTCGTACGGCGCGGCGTGGTCCAGGTGCCGGAGGGACGGCGGGTGTTCGCCCGGATGACGGTGGCCGAGAACCTGCGGGCCGGAGCGCTCGGCGTGCCGGGCAGGCGGGCGGCGGCGGCCCGTGAGCGGGTGCTCGAACTCTTCCCCGTGCTGGCCGAGCGGGCCCACCAGCGGGCGGGCCTGCTGTCGGGCGGCGAGCAGCAGATGCTGGCGATCGGCCGGGCGCTCATGGCCGGGCCTTCGCTGCTGCTGCTCGACGAGCCCACGCTCGGGCTCGCTCCGCTGATGGCGGCCCGGATCGCCGACACCGTGCGGCAGATCAACGCCCAGGGCACGTCGGTGCTGCTGGTGGAGCAGAACGCCGCCATGGCGCTCGCGCTGGCCGAGCGGGCGTACGTGCTGGAGGTGGGCGAGGTGACGCTGTCGGGACCGGCGGCGGAACTCGCGGCCAGCGACGAGGTGCGCCGCCGCTACCTCGGTATCGGCGCGCCCGAGACAGACCGACCGGTCGGTACCGACCCCGGCCCAGGTCACGAGAGGCACGAGAGGACCAGGCTGGCGAGATGGACGGCATGACCCACCGCCGCGGCGAACCGCGCGCACACCCGTTGAGGCGTCTCCGCATGCCCATGAGAAACCAACCGGTCGGTATGGCCATCGGGGACGGCCCGCCGGAACTCGTGGTCAGCGAGGTGACGGTCCGCTTCGCCGGGCTCACCGCGCTCGACGCGGTGAGCTTCACCGTGGCCCCCGGCAGCGTGCACGCGCTGATCGGCCCGAACGGCGCGGGCAAGTCCACCTGCTTCAACGTGCTTTCGGGCGTCTACCGCGCCACCTCCGGCAGCGTGCGCTTCGGCGGCGCCGAGCTGACCTCGCTGCGCCCGCACCAGGTGGCGGCGCTGGGCGTGGCGCGGACGTTCCAGAACATCGCCCTGCCGCCGCACCTGACGGTCCGCGACAACCTCATGCTCGGCCGGCACCGCCTGACCCAGGCCGGCTTCGTCTCGGCCGGCCTGCGGCTGCCCTCGGCCAGGCGCGAGGCCGTACGGCACGGCGCGCGCGTCGCGGAGATCGCGGAGTTCGCCGGCGTCGGCGACGCGTTGTCCATCCCCGTCGGGCTGCTGCCGTACGGCGTGCAGAAGCGGGTGGAGCTGGCCCGGGCGCTGTGCATGGAGCCGCGGCTGCTCCTGCTGGACGAGCCGGTGGCGGGGATGAACGGCGGCGAGCGGCGGGAGATGACCGCCCTCATCCAGTCGGTGCGCGAGAGCCTCGGCATCTCGATCCTGCTGGTCGAGCACGACATGGGCATGGTCATGCGGATCGCCGACGCGGTGACCGTGCTCGACTTCGGCAGGCGGATCGCGGACGGGCCGCCCGAGGAGGTCCAGCGCGACCCCGAGGTGATCCGCGCCTATCTCGGCGACTTCGGCGGCCCCTCCGGTGAGCGAGGGGAGGCGTGATGGCGGTCTTCCTTGAGCTGCTCGTCAACGGGATCTCGGTCGGGGCCGTGTACGCGCTGATCGCGCTCGGCTTCGTGGTGATCTTCAAGGCGACCGAGGTGGTCAACTTCACCCACGCGTCGCTGCTGCTGGCCGGCGGTTACGTGATCGCCCGGCTGCACCCGCTGATCGGGTTCTGGGCGGCGCTGGCGGCCGGGATCGCGGCGGCGGCGCTGGTGGGCGCGCTCGTGGAGTTCCTGATCCTGCGCCGGGCGCACGTCGGCTCGCGCGGCGTGCTGGCCATCGTCACGATCGGCGTGGACATCCTGCTCACGACCGAGCTCACCCGCCGGATCGGCACCGAGGTGCTCGCCCTGGGCGACCCCTGGGGCGACCGGGTGCTGCGTCTCGGCCCGGTCACAGTGGCCGAGACCCGCGTCGTGGCCCTCGCGGTCGCCGCCACGCTGATCGTGGCGTTCCTGCTCGCCTTCAAGTTCACCGGCTGGGGCGTGGCGATGCGCGCCGCGGCCGAGGACGCGGAGACCGCCGCGCTGATGGGCGTGCGGCTCGGCCGGGTCTCGCTCAGCGCGTGGGCCGTCGCCGGGGCGCTGGCCGCGGTCGCGGCGATGTTCCTGTGCGTCTTCCCGACGCCGGGCCTGGACAGGGGCACGGCCGCGGCGGCGATGAAGGCCTTCCCCGCCGCCATCCTCGGCGGGCTCGACTCGACCACGGGCGCGCTGGCCGGAGGGCTGATCGTGGGCGTCACCGAGACGCTGATGAGCGGATACCAGAGCGAGCTCGCCTTCCTGGGACGCGGCATCGGCGACGCGGCGCCGTTCCTCGTGATGATCGTGATCCTGCTGCTGCGGCCCTCCGGGCTGTTCGGCACGAAGGAGCCGGCCCGTGTCTGAACCCACGTCCACAGCCGGCACGCCCGTGCCGGAGACGCCCGTGCCGGAGACGCCCGCGGCCGGCACATCCATCCCCAGCGCGTCCACGCCAGGGAAGCCCACACGAGGCGCGTTCCGGCCCCTCCGGGCCGCGCTGTGGCTCGCGGTGCTCGTGGTGGCGGTCGCGGTGCCCTTCTACCTGGAGGGGTTCTGGCTGCAGGCGGGGCTGTTCGCGATGTCGGCGGCGATCGGCGCCATCGGGATCAACCTGCTGACCGGGGCGACCGGGCAGCTGTCCCTGGGGCACGCCTTCTTCCTCGCGGTCGGGGCGTACTCCTACGTCTCCCTGTCGTCGGACCTGGGGCTGCCGACGCCGCTCGCGGCCGTGGCCGCGGTGATCGTCGCGGGCCTGTCCGGCGGCCTGTTCAGCCCGATCGCGGGCCGCCTCAAGGGCGCCTACCTGGGCATCGCCACGCTCGCCCTGATCTTCGTCGGCCAGCACATCCTGTTCAACGCCGAGCCGGTGACCGGCGGCTTCAACGGACGGCCGGTGCCGCCGATGGAGCTGTTCGGTCTCGTCTTCGCCGACACCCCGGAGCTGGTGGTGCTGAACGTGCCGTTCGGCTCGCTCGAACGGCTGTGGTTCCTCGGGATCGCGCTGCTCGCGGGCGCGGCGGTGTTCGCCAGGGGCGTGCTGCGCGGCCGTCCCGGCCTGGCGATGAACACGATCAGGGACCACGAGATCGCCGCGGGGGTCATGGGCGTCCCGGTCGCCCGTTACCGCGCGGGCGTGTTCGTCCTGTCGTCCATGTACGGCGGGCTCGCCGGGGTGCTGGTCGCCCTGGTCTTCCAGCAGGTCGTGCCGGACTACTTCGGCATGCTGCTGTCGCTCGACTACCTCGCGATGATCGTGATCGGCGGCCTGGGATCGGTCGCCGGGGCGGTCGTCGGGGCCGCGTTCGTCTCCCTGCTCCCCCAGCTGCTCACGCGCTACAGCGACGCCCTGCCGCTGGTGGCCGAGCCGGGTTCCGGCGGGGTCTCCCCCGCCGAGGCCGCGCGGATTCTCTACGGCGCCGCCGTCGTCGCGGTGGTGCTGTTCCTGCCCGGCGGTCTGGTCGGGCTCGCCACGCGGCTCGGCCGTGTACGACTCAAGGAGCTCAGATGGGCAAAATCGGCACCCGCGCCGGCGTCGCGGCGTTAGCCCTGCTGTCCCTGGCCGTCGCGGCCTCGGCCGGGGGGTGCGCCAGCGGCAAGACCACGGGCGGCGGCGGTGGCGGAGACGCCGGGGCGGCGAACGTCGACGGGGTCAAGACCGGCCCCGGCGTCACGGCCACCACGATCACCGTGAGCGCGCTCACCGACCTGACCGGTCCGTACGCGTCGTTCGGCAAGAGCCAGACGCAGGCGCAGCAGCTGTACTTCGACCAGGTCAACGCCGGCGGCGGGGTCTGCGGCCGGAAGTACGAGCTGGTGGTGCGCGACCACGGCTACGACACGCAGAAGGCGGTGGCGGCCTACACCGAGATCGCGCCCAAGTCGGCGGCGATCGTGCAGTTCATCGGTTCCCCGATGATCACGGCGCTCAAGCAGCGGATCGACGGCGACAAGCTGCTCACGATCCCGATGGCGTGGGCGACCACGCTGCTCGGCAGCCGGGCCATCCAGGTGACCGGCACGACGTACGACGTGGACATGGTCAACGCCGTCGAGTTCCTCACGAAGGAGAAGGGGATCAAGTCCGGCGACAAGATCGGGCACCTGTACTTCGAGGGAGACTACGGCGAGAGCTCGCTCAACGGCTCGAAGTACGCCGCGGACAAGCTCGGCCTGCAGATCGTCGAGCAGAAGATCAAGGCCACCGACCAGGACATGAGCGCCCAGGTGGCGGCGTTCAAGGCGGCCGGGGTGAAGGCCGTGCTCGTCTCCGTGGGGCCCCGGCAGGCGGCCTCGCTGGTCGGCGTGTCCCTGGCCAAGGGCATGGACGTGCCGTTCGTCGGCAGCAACTCGGCCTACGCTCCGCAGCTTCTCGCGACCCCGGCCGGGCCGGCCCTGCTGAAGGACTTCTACTACGTCTCGGCGGGGACGCCGGTCAGCGCGCAGAACCCGGGGATGCAGAAGCTGGTGGCCGACTACCAGGCGAAGTATCCCGGGGAGACGCTCGACAGCGGCGTGCCCACCGGCTGGAGCGCGGCGATGATCGTGGACGAGGCGATGAAGAAGGCGTGCGAGGCCAAGGACCTCACGCGGGAGGGCGTGCTGAACGCGCACCGCTCGCAGTCGAACTTCGGCGGCGACTTCGGCACGCCGATGAACTTCACGTTCTTCGACAAGCCCGCCTCCCGATCGTCGTACGTGCTCAAGCCCGACAAGGCGGCGCTCGGCGGCGCGGTCGTCTTCAGGGAGGCGGAGGTCTCCGAGCTGGCGAAGGACTACCCGGTGCCGGTGGGCTGACGCGGACAGGCCCGTGCCCGCGCTGGGGTGGTTACTCGCAGGTGCCGCGATTGACGAGATTTGCCCGGAAGGAGCGGTATCCAGAGTGGTGCATCGCAAGGCGGAGGAGGAGCTCGTAGCGGAGCTACGAGCGACGACGACAACGCAGCGAGGTGCCGCTCTGGGCGACGCGACGGGGCAAAGATCGGAAAGAGGGGCACTAGTATCCCGATACCGAACAATCGTCTGGAGAATCGATGCGACGCACCATCTACGGCGAGGACCACGAGGCCTTCCGCGACTCCGTGCGGCAGTTCGTGATCCGCTCGGTCGCCCCGAGGGCCGAGGAGTTCATCGAGCGCCGGCTGATCGACCGCGAGGTGTGGCGGGAGGCCGGCCGGCAGGGATTCCTCGGCCTTGAGGTCCCAGAGGAGTACGACGGCGCGGCCGCGGGCGACTACCGCTTCAACGCCGTGCTCACCGAGGAGCTCGCCGGGGTGGGTTTGGCTCTGGCGTCCAGTTTCAGCATCCACTTCGACGTGGTCGCACCCTACCTGGTGGAGCTGACGACGGACGAGCAGAGGAAGCGCTGGCTGCCGCCGTTCTGCTCGGGAGAGATGATCACCGCGATCGGCATGACCGAGCCGAGCGGCGGGTCGGACCTGGCGGCGCTGCGCACCACCGCCGTCAGGGACGGCTCCGACTGGATCGTCGACGGCTCCAAGACGTTCATCACCAACGGCTACCAGGCCGACCTCGTCGTGGTGGCGGCCCGGACCAGCCCGGAGAAGCGGGCCAAGGGCATCACGCTGTTCGCGGTCGAGGAGGGCATGCCCGGCTTCCATCGCGGGCGCAAGCTGGACAAGGTCGGCCAGCCGGAGGCCGACACGGCCGAGCTGTTCTTCGAGGGCGTGCGGGTGCCGGCCGGCAACGTGATCGGCGAGGTGGACCGGGGGTTCGTCGCGATGATGGAGCGACTCCCCCAGGAACGGCTCGGCAGCGCCGTCACCAACATCTCCCACGCCGCCGCCGTGCTCGCCGAGACCCTGTCGTACGTGAAGGAGCGCAAGGCGTTCGGCCAGGCGATCGGCAGCTTCCAGTACAACAAGTTCACCCTCGCCGATCTGGTGACGAAGGTGGAGGTGACCCGGGCGTACGTCGACCAGTGCGTGGCCGCCCACGCCGACGGAGAGCTGACGGCGGTCGACGCGGCCAAGGCCAAGATGTGGACCGCCGAGGTGCAGAACCAGGTGATCGACGCCTGCGTGCAGCTCTACGGCGGATACGGCTACATGAGGGAGTACCGCGTGGCACGGGCCTGGATGGACGCCCGGGTGACCCGGATCTGGGCGGGGTCCAACGAGATCATGCGCGAGATCGTCGGCCGGGACCTCGGCTTGTGAACGGGCCTGTGAAGAACCGGGAAGCCTATCCGCACTGGCGGGACGTGCCCACCCGCTGGAAGGACAACGACGTCTACGGGCACGTCAACAACGTCGTGCACTACTCCCTGATGGACACCGTGATCAACACCTGGCTGATCGAGGAGGCCGGCCTGGACATCCACGAGGGCCCGGCGATCGGGTTGTGCGTGGAGTCGCGCTGCTCCTACCGGGCCTCGGTGTCCTTCCCGCAGGTGATCAGCGTGGGCCTGCGGATCGGTCACCTGGGCCGGTCCAGCGTCCGCTACGAGCTCGGCCTGTTCGCCGGGGACACGCTGGTCGCCGAGGGAGATTTCACCCACGTCTTCGTGGACCGGCACACCCGCCGCCCGGTGGAGATCGGCCCGCCCCTGCGCCCCGCCATGGAACGCCTCCTCTCCCCTCCCTCCGTTTAGTGGTTTCAGCGCCCGTGGACGTTGACCGCCACGCCGCTCAGATGGTCCTCCTGGACGATGTCCAGCAGGGTGTTCGCCACGTCCGCACGGGTCAGGGAACGCGGTTTGGCCGGCAACTCGCGGCGGATCACGACCGCCCCGGCTGCGGGCCGGTCGGTGAGCCGGGTCAGCCGGACGATGGTCCAGTCCAGATCGCCGGCGCTCACGACCCGCTCCAGCTCGCGGGCGTCGGCATACTGGGTGGCCAGCAGGCGGCGCAGCAGCCACAGGACCAGGACCGGCCTGCGGGCGACGATCGGGTAGGGGGTGGTGACGACCAGGCGACGGACCCCGGTCTCGGTCATGGCCTGCATGATGGTGCGGGTGGCCTCGGCCGCGCGGTGCGGATCGCCGCTGTCGCCGCCGTTGATGATGGAGATCACCGCGTCCGCGCCGGTCACGGCCGCGCGCATCTTCTCCGGGTCGCGGCCGTCGCCTTCGACGACGACGTGCGGCCGCGCCTCCAGGGCGGCGGCGTTGCGGGTGAAGGCGGTGACCCGGTGGCCGCGGCGCAGCGCCTCGGCCAGGACGTGGCGGCCGGTGCGGCCGGTCGAGCCGATGAGAGTGAGGTTCACGGCTCCACCGTCCGGTTGATCGAGTCGACGCGGCCGTCGTTGCGGTATTCGAGGTCGGGGGTGGAGAACCGGTCCACGATCGTGTCCGGATCCTCCTGGCCGGAGGCCGGTCCGTACGGCAGGCGGGTCGGAAACGCGTGGAAGCCGGGCACCGGGCCACCCCCGATCCGCTCATCTGTGGCCGTGTCCGCATGTTCGAGTGAGGTTCCCATGACCGGCAATCGTCGTCCAGCCGGAGTTCTTCGGCGTCCCTCCCACGGAGTCATCTGCCGCTACCCCACCGGGATCAGCCCGGCCGGCCCGGGCTAAGTCGCCGGGAGTAGCCGGCGACGGCAGGAGGTCAGGCGAGGCTGTCGAGCCAGGCGCGGTGGAGGCGGGCGAACCGGCCTGAGCCGGCGATCAGGTGGTCCGGCGGGCCGTCCTCCACGATCCGGCCGTGCTCCATGACGAGCACCCGGTCGGCGATCTCGACGGTGGACAGGCGGTGGGCGATGATCAGCGCGGTCCGGTCGGCGAGGATCGTCCGCAGCGCCCGCTGCACGAGGCGCTCGCTGGGCACGTCGAGGCTGGAGGTGGCCTCGTCCAGGATCAGCACGGCGGGGTCGGCGAGGAAGGCCCGGGCGAACGCGACGAGCTGCCGCTGCCCCGCCGACATGCGGCCGCCGCGCTTGCCGACCTGGGTCTCGTACCCGTCGGGGAGCGCGGAGACGAACGTGTGGGCGCCGATGGCCTCGGCGGCCCGCTCGATCTCCGAATCCGGCGCGCCGGGCCGCCCGAACCGCACGTTGTCGGCGATCGTCCCGCTGAACAGGTAGTTCTCCTGGGTGACCATCACCACGTGGCGGCGCAGGGTGTCCTCGTCCAGGTCGCGCAGGTCCACGCCGTCGAGCAGCACCCGCCCGGCGACCGGGTCGTGGAACCGGGCGATCAGTTTGGCCAGCGTGGTCTTGCCCGCGCCGGTGGTGCCGACGACGGCCACGGTCTGCCCGGCGGGGATCTCCAGGTCGAGCAGCGGCAGCACCGTCGGGCCCTCGGCGTAGGCGAACCTGACGGCCTCGAAGCGCAACGCCCCGGCGGCGCGCGGCAGCGGCACCGGGCGGCGTGGCTCGGCCACCGAGGGCCGCTCCTCCAGCACGCCCGACAGCTTCTCCAGCGCCGCCCCCGCCGACTGCAGCGCGTTGTAGAACTGGCTGATCTCCTGCATCGGCTCGTAGAACTGGCCCAGGTAGAGCAGGAACGCCGCGAGCACGCCGACCGTGACCGTGCCGCGCAGCGCGAGCAGGCCGCCGTACAGCAGGACGGCGGCGACGGTGACGTTGCCGATCAGCTTGATGCCGGGCATGAACACGGCGACCAGGCGCATGCCCCGCGTGTTGGCGGCGCGGTAGTCCGTGTTGAGCCGTTCGAAGATCTCCTGGTTGCGCGGCTCCCGCCGGAACGCCTGCACCGCGCGGATGCCGGTCATCGACTCCACGAAGTGGACGATGACCAGCGCGACCGCCTCCCGCGTACGGCGGTAGGCGACGCTCGACTGGCGGCGGAACCACCGGGTGAACAGCAGCAGGACCGGCAGCGGCAGCAGCGCCACCAGGCCGAGGCGCGCGTTGAGCACGAGCAGCATGATCGCGGTGCCGCACAACGTGAGCACGGCCGTGACCAGGCCGTCGAAACCGGAGTCGAGCAGTTCCGCGATGGCGTCCACGTCGGAGGTGAGCCGGGAGATGACCCGCCCTGAGGTGTACTTCTCGTGGAACGACAGCGACAGGCGCTGGAAGTGGTCGAAGACCCGGCGGCGCAGCTCCAGCAGGATGTCCTGGCCGATCCGGCCCGACATCTGCAGGAACGCCTGCCGGGTCAGCGCCTGGGTGAGCGCGGCGCCCAGCACCGCGCCGACGATCGCGAGCAGCGTCCCCGCGCCCTGCCCGCGCAGCATGGGCGGGATGCCGTCGTCGATGCCCGCCTTCACCAGGTACGGCAGGGCCAGCCCGGCGGCGTTGGACACCACGATGACCGCGGTGAGCACGGCGATGGCCCGGCGGTGCGGGCGCAGCAGGTCGCCCAGCAGGCGGCGCGACCGGGTGCGCAGCAGCACGGAGACGCGCTCGGAGATCTCGTCGCGGTTCTCCGCGGCGACCCCGCGCCACACCTGTGTCCCCCGCATCGCTCGCCGGTGCGCTTTCCGCCGGGGTCGTGCCGGAGGCGCGCAGTGAGCGCTTCCCTCGTCGTGCTTGATCGCTTCGCTCCCGCGCACTCCTCAGTCCAGACCGGCGGCGCGCCCCTCCGGCTCGCTCGGTGTCTTCGGCTCGCTCGGTGGGGCCACCCTCGCCGTCAGCGGTCCCTTGGGTCATCGCATCGAGCCTTCGGGGTCGAGGTCGGCGTCCTGGGCGAGCAGTTCGCGATACTCCGGCACGGCCGACAGCAGGTCGCCGTGGCGGCCGACGTGGGTGACGGTGCCGTCGCGCAGCAGCGCCACCCGGTCGGCCAGCAGCACGGTCGAGGCGCGGTGCGCCACGACGATGCCGGTTGCCTCGGCGAGCACCCGCCGCAGCGCCTCCTCGACCAGCGCCTCGGTCTCCACGTCGAGAGCCGAGAGGGTGTCGTCGAGGACGAGCACCCGCGGCCTGCCGAGGATCGCCCTGGCCAGCGCGAGCCGCTGCCGCTGACCGCCCGACAGCGACATCCCCTGCTCCCCGATGCGGGTGTCGAGCCCCCACGGCAGGTCGTAGGCGAACGTCGCTTGCGCGATCTCCAGTGCCTGCCTGATCTCCTCCTCGGTGGCGTGCCCGTGGCCGAGTGTCACGTTCTCGCGGACGCTCATCGAGAAGAGCGTCGGCTCCTCGAACGCGGTGGCGACCACCGAGCGCAGCGAGGTCAGCGACAGGTCCCGCACGTCGTGCCCGTCCACGGTGACGCGGCCCGCGGTGACGTCGAGCAGGCGGGGCACGAGCGCGGTGAGCGTCGTCTTGCCCGACCCGGTGGCCCCCACGAGGGCGACGGTCTCCCCCGGCCGCACCTCCAGCCACACGTCGCGCAGCACCGGCCGGTCGGCGCCGGGGAAGCGGAACCCGGCGCCCTCGAAGCGTACGTGGCCGCGCGGGCGCTCGATGACGGCCGGCCGCCGCTGATCGCCGGCACCGTGTCGAGCACCTCGACCACCCGGTCGGCCGAGGTCATGGCCTCCTGGCCCATGGCGAGGATGTAGCCGAGCGAGGCGACCGGCCAGACGAGCTGGAGGACCAGCGTGGTGAAGGCGACCAGGGTGCCGAGCGTCAGCGCGCCGGCGCCGACCGCGATCGCGCCGAGCAGCAGGACCAGGGCGAGCGTGACGTTCGGCACGACTTCGAGGAAGGTGAAGAACCGGGAGGCCAGCCGCACCTTCGCCAGCGAGGTGCGGCGGATCTCGCGGGCGGCGGCGGCGAAGTTCGCGAAGACGTGCTCACGCCGCCCGAACGCCTTGACCGTGCGGATCCCCACGGCCGACTCCTCGACCAGCGTGGCGAGGTCGCCCTGCTGGTCCTGCACCTGCCGGGAGATGACGATGTAGCGCCGCTCGAACCGCAGCGACAGGACCACGACAGGGACGGCGGAGACGGCGACGAGCAGGCCCAGCGGCCAGTACATCCGCAGGAGCACCACGGTGACCGCGGTGAGCTGCAGGATGTTCATGATCAGGAACAGCACGCCGAAGCCGAGGAACCTGCGGATCGTCGACAGGTCGGTCGTCGCCCTGGACAGCAGCTGGCCCGACTGCCATCCGTCGTGGAAGCTCATCGGCAGCCGCTGGAGGTGGCGGTAGAGGTCGTCGCGGATCGCGGTCTCGAGGCCGAGGACCGGCCCGGCCTGGGACCAGCGGCGGACGAACGTGAGGACCGCCTCGGCGATGCCGAGGCCGAGGGCCAGCAGCCCGAGCGGGACCAGCCCCCCGAGGTCCCCGTGGGCCACCGGGCCGTCGATGATCTCCTTGCTCACCAGCGGGATCACCGTGCCCGCGGCGATCCCGAGCAGCGCGGCGAGCCAGGACACCACCAGGCTGGGCACGTACGGGCGCAGGTAGGACCGCAACCGCCACAGCGAGCGCCACGTCGACCGGCGGACAGTGTCGTCCCTTGCGTCGGGCCCGGGTTCCTGAGGGGAGTCCATCAACGGGCGCAGCGCTCCTCCGGCGTCTGACAGGAAAGGTCGACTCGCTCCTGCCATGCTCCGTCGAAGGGCGCCGCGCCTTCAAGGGGTTTTCCCCCTCCGCCGGGTGTCCCAGGCCGCGAGGCCCGGGAGAACCCGGCCGCCGGGGTCAGGTCGACGGGTGGGCGACCGCCGAGCCGATGGTGTGGACGCGCAGGGCGTTGGTGGAGCCGTGGTTGCCGGGCGGCGAGCCGGCGACGACGACGACCTTGTCGCCCTTCTCGCAGACGCCGAGCGACAGCAGCGAGGCCTCCACCTGCCGCACCATGTCGTCGGTGTGGTGCACGAACGGCACCTCGAACGTCTCCACTCCCCAGGTCAGCGCGAGCTGGCCGCGCACCTGCGGGTTGGAGGTGAACGCCAGCAGCGGGATCGGCGAGCGGTAGCGGGCCAGCCGCCGGGCGGTCTCGCCGGACATCGTGAACGCCACCAGGGCCTTGGCCCCGACGATCGCGCCGACCTCGGCGGCGGCACGGGCGATGGCCCCGCCGGTCGTCTCGGGCAGGCGCTCCAGCGTGTGGGTGGCCTGCAGCGTGGTGCCCTCGGCGGCGACCGCGATGCGGGCCATCGTGGAGACCGACTCGATCGGGTAGTTGCCGACCGAGGTCTCGCCGGACAGCATGACCGCGTCCGCGCCGTCCATCACCGCGTACGCGACGTCGGACGCCTCGGCGCGGGTGGGCCGGGGGGGCGCCCATCATCGAGTCGAGCATCTGGGTGGCCACGATGACCGGGTGGGCCTTCTCCCGGCACAGCTCGATGATGCGGCGCTGGACGATCGGCACCTGCTCCAGCGGCAGCTCGACGCCGAGGTCGCCGCGGGCGACCATCACGCCGTCGAAGGCGTCCACGATCTCCTCGAGGCGGTCGACCGCCTGCGGCTTCTCGATCTTGGCGAGGAGCGGGAGCCTGACGCCCTCCTCCTCCATGATCGCGTGGACGAGCGCGGCGTCGTCCGGCGACCGGACGAACGACAGGGCGATCATGTCGAAGCCGGTGCGCAGCGCCCAGCGCAGGTCCTCCTCGTCCTTCTCCGTGAGCGCCGGGGCGCTGACGGCGACGCCGGGGAGGTTGAGGCCCTTGTTGTCGGAGATCATGCCGCCGATGACCACGCGGGTGACGACGCGCGGCCCCTCGACCGCGGTCACCTCCAGGTTCAGCCGGCCGTCGTCCACGAGGATCGTGTCGCCGGGCTTGACGTCGCCCGGCAGGCCCTCGTACGTCGTGGAGACGATGTCCCGGTCGCCGGGGACGTCCTCGGTCGTGATCGTGAAGACGTCGCCGTAGCCGAGCCGTACGGGACCGGAGGCGAAGCGTCCGACGCGGATCTTGGGGCCCTGGAGGTCGGCGAGGACGCCCACGGCGCAGCCCAGCTCGTCGGCGGCGGCTCTGACCCGGTCGAACACCTCCTTGTGCAACTCGTGGCTGCCGTGCGAGAGGTTGAAGCGGGCGACGTTCATGCCCGCCTTGATGAGCTCGCGTAGGCGCTCCGGCGAGGAGGTGGCGGGCCCGAGGGTACAGACGATCTTTGCTCGACGACTCACAGCACTACCCTAATTGGTACAGACCACTTGCAGTGACGGCGCACACAGCTGTCGCCAAATGTTCAGACACTTCACGCGATCATCCGCGTGCCCTAGCCTTGGCAGCCATGGGACGTACCCGGACCTGGGGGGTAATAACGGCGCTGTTCACCCTGGCCGCGTGCGGAGGCCAGGGTACCGAATCGGCCGCGCCGCCGACGGGTGTTTCGGTGTCGCTCAACCAGTGGCGCAGCGACGAGACGTCTCACGACCTGGAGGTGTCGGTGCGCAACGAGACCGGCACGCCGGTGCGCTTCCAGGACGTCCAGCTCGTCACCGCCTCGTTCGCGACGCTCCCGCCGACCCGCGTGGACACCACCCTCGGCAAGACGCCGCGCACGGACCTGCGGATCCCGTACGGCGAGGCGCGCTGCGACCCGGCGAAGATCCCGCCGGTGCGCCCGGCCACGGTGGTCGCGCACATCCAGGTCGGCGACGGGGCGTCGCGCAAGGTGGAGTTCCCGGTCCACCACCCCGATCCCACGCTGGACGGGCTGGTGAAGGCCGAGTGCGGGGCCTACATCCTGCGCCAGTCGGTGGACGTGACGTTCGGGGACACCTGGACCCGGGTGGGCCGGACCCTTCACGGGAACCTCGTCGTCACCAGGAAGGGCGGCTCGGAGCAGGTCACGATCGACGAGCTCGGCGCCACCACGCACTACACGATGCTCCCCCGCTCCGGGAAGCGCCGGCCGGTGGCGGTGCTCGCGGCGGACGCCACGCGGCTGGAGATCCCGGTGGAGGTCACCCCCATGCGCTGCGACTGGCACGCGTTCGCGGAGGCCAAGAAGGCCTACCTGTTCCCGGTCTACGGCACCGTGGGCGGCGGCGAGAAGCGCTACCTCATCGCGACGCCTCCGGCTCCGGTGCAGCGGACGTTCCTGTCGTACGCGCAGGACGTGTGCGGCGTCGGCGGATCCTGATCGCGAGGCCCGCCCAGGAGGCGAGCACGACGGCGATCACCGCCAGCCGCACGTGCCAGACATACGCCTGCGGGTAGATCACGCCCTCGATGTAGGTGTCGATGAAGCCGCCGGGCAGCAGGCCGCGCTCCCCCGCCCTGGCCCTCCCCCAGTTCTCCAGCGCGGTCAGCGGGCACTCCACGAGCCCTGAGAGCTGCACCAGCCCCCAGGCGCACAGCGCGAGGTGCGGCCAGATCAGCCGGGGCCGCCACCAGGCGAGGAAGCCGCCCAGGGCGATGTAGGCGATGACGAGGAAATGCGCCACCATCGTGGCCTGCCAGACGAGCCGGTAGATCATGGTCTGCCCTCCTCCGCGAAGGAGGGTAGGCCCGCCGTGGCCCGCCGGACATCCGGCGGGCTACTCAGACACGTACTCAGGCGGCGACGAGCCCCAGGAAGAGGCTCAGGGCGCGACGGTGGCGGCCCGGGCGGCGTCGACCAGGCCGTGGCCGAAGAAGCCGTTCTTCGCCGTGGGCCCCTCGCAGACCTGGCTCTCGCCCGTGCCGTAGCGGTAGGTGCGGGGCGCGGGGCAGCCCTTCGGGGTCGCCGTGGCGTAGAGCATGCGCTCCACCTGCGCGGGGTCCATCTGGAGCCCGCCCTTGCCCGGCTTGCCGAACCGGCCGATGATCAGCGCCGCCACCCCGGTGACGTGCGGCGCGGCCATGGACGTGCCCTCCAGGTACTGGTAGTAGGCGCACTTGCCGTCGTGGCAGTCGCGGATCACCGAGGACGTCTTCGGCGTGCCCGCGGCGTCGACGAGGCCCTTGGCGCGCAGGACGTTCTCGGGGACGGCGGCCAGGATCTCCCGGCTCGCGCCCTTGAGACCGGTGCCGCCGTCGAACATGTCGCCGCCCGGCGCCGCGATGTCGGTCTGCTCGACACCGTAGTCGGAATACGACGCCTTCTGCCCGCCGGGGCCGACGGAGGACACCGAGATGACGCCGTCGAGCTCGGCCGGGACGCTGAGGCAGGTGTTGTCGACGGACCGCTTCTTCTCCGAGCCCTTCGGGAAGTCGGGGCTGGAGGTGTCGTTCTTCACCTTGCCGAGGTCGAGGCCCTCGTTCCCGATCGCGGTGACGAGTGTGACGCCGTGCGCGCGTGCGTACTTGACCGCGCGGCGCATGCCCTCCAGGATCGCCCGCTGCTCCAGCCGCTCCCTGTTCGTGTCGCTCGCATTGTTCGCGCAGTTGAACGCCCAGGGGTCGACGAAGAAGCTCATGTTGACCACGTCGACGCCGACGTCGGCGGCGTACTCCAGGGCGTCCATCGTGGGCTTGAGGAAGAAGAAGCCCGAGTCGGTGCCGGCGCGGAGGTTGACCAGCGACACGTCGGGGGCGACCCCGCTGACGCCGATGCCGTTGATCGGCGAGCCGATCGTGCTCGCGACGTGGGTGCCGTGGCCGTCGTCGTCGACGTCGGCCGGGTCCTTGCAGCCCTTGTGCTCACAGGGCCCGTCGAGCGGCTTGCCGTTCTCGTCGGTGGGCTCGTCGACGACGAAGTTGCGGCTGAGCGCGCGGTTGAAGTTGGGCGCGATGTCGGGGTGCTTGCCGTCCACGCCGGTGTCGATGACGCCCACGAGCACCTTGTGGCTGCCCCGGGCCTTGGCGTACGACCCGGTGGGGGTGGCGCCGATCATCTTCATGTCCCACTGGCGGCCCGAGAGCGGGTCGCCGCCCGGCACCGACCGGACGTGCTCCGCATGCCGGGCGCCGGAGGTGACGGGCGCGCCGGCGGTCTTGCCGATGGGACGGTCGAGCGTGACGCCGACCACGGAGGGGTCGGCGCCGATCTTCTCGGGGTCGGACGCGCGTACGACGAGGTAGCCGAGCTTGTCGTCCCTCCCTTGGATCGTTCCTCCGGCCGCCTCGGCCGCCCGCTCCGCGGTGGCCCGGTGACCGTCGGTGTAGAAGACCAGGTAGTTCCGCGCGGGCTCCGACGCGCTCGCCGCCCCCGGCAGGCCCGCGGCCCCCAGCCCGCCGAGCATGGTGATGGACATGATGGCCCCGGCGAGCCGCCCCCGTGCGTACAACGATCCTCCTCGGTTGCGGGCCCCTGGTGCGGAGGCCCCTCGATCCGGGCACAGCATCCTCCCGGCGGCCGCACGCGCTCGCAACCCGGCCACCGAACTGGATATGCCCGTTTTATCCCGTACACCCCGACCGCCGTGGTCCGGTCCCCTGGGACCACGGCGGCGGGTCACCTCTCAGACGAGGGGCCTCGCGGTCGGCGGAATGGGAACGGGCAGGACGGTCCGCCCGCTCAGGTAGCGGTCCACCGCCGCCGCGGCCGACCGGCCCTCGGCGATCGCCCACACGATCAGCGACTGGCCCCGGCCCATGTCGCCGGCCGCGAACACGCCCTCGACCGACGTCTCGTACGACGCGTTCCTGGCCACGTTACCCCGGGCGTCGAAGAACGACTCGGGGTCGCCGGACAGCGCCGCGAGATCGTTCAGCAGCGGGCCCTTCTCCGGGCCGAGGAAGCCCATCGCGAGCGTCACCAGCTCGGCCGGGATCTCCCGCTCGGTGCCGGGGATCGGCTTGAACCCCGCCGCCGGGCCCTCGACCTCGACCAGGCGCAGCGCCCGCACGTTGCCCTCGTCGTCGCCGACGAACTCTGTGGTGGACACCGCGTACACGCGGTCGCCCGCCCCGGCCTCCAGCTCCTCGTGCGCGCTCTCCATCTTGAACAGCATCGGGTACGTCGGCCACGGCTGGCTGCCCGGACGGGTCGCCGGCGGCTTCGGCATGATCTCCAGCTGGGTGACCGACAGGGCGCCCTGGCGGATCGCCGTGCCGATGCAGTCGGCGCCGGTGTCGCCGCCGCCGATCACGACGACGTGCTTGCCCTCGGCCGAGATCGGCGACTCGGCGTAGTCGCCCTCCTGTGTCTTGTTGGCCGGCGGGAGGTACTCCATCGCCTGGTAGACGCCCTTGAGCTCACGGCCGGGCACCGGCAGGTCGCGCCAGGCCGTGGCCCCGCCCGCCAGCACGACGGCGTCGAACTCCTCGCGGAGCCGGGCCACCGTGACGTCCACGCCGACGTTGACGCCGGCGCGGAACTCGGTGCCCTCGGCCTCCATCTGGGCGAGGCGGCGGTCGACGTGCCGCTTCTCCATCTTGAACTCGGGGATGCCGTAGCGGAGCAGCCCGCCGATCCGGTCGGCCCGCTCGAACACGACCACGTCGTGCCCGGCGCGGGTGAGCTGCTGCGCGGCGGCGAGGCCGGCCGGCCCCGAGCCGACGACCGCGACCTTCCTGCCCGTCTTGGCGGCGGGCGGCTGCGGCGTGACCCAGCCCTCGGCGAAGGCGCGGTCGACGATCTCGACCTCGACCCGCTTGATCGCGACGGGGTCGGAGTTGATGCCGAGGACGCACGCCGACTCGCACGGCGCCGGGCACAGGCGGCCGGTGAACTCCGGGAAGTTGTTGGTCGCGTGCAGCCGCTCGATCGCCTCACGCCAGTCGTCGCGGTAGACGAGGTCGTTCCACTCGGGGATGAGGTTCCCGAGCGGGCAGCCGTTGTGGCAGAACGGGATGCCGCAGTCCATGCAGCGGGCCGCCTGCTTGGTGAGCGCGGGCCGGGGGAAGTCCTCGTAGACCTCGCGCCAGTCGCGGATGCGAACGTCGACCGGGCGGCGCGCCGGCAGCTCGCGCCCGTGTGTCAGGAACCCCTTCGGGTCAGCCAACGGTGTTACCCCCCTCTATCCCTGCGTGGAAACGGTCATGGAGACGGTCGCGATGATCCGCATCGGCGTCACCCGTGGGCGGCGGCCATGACCGCCTCGTCGATGTCGCGGCCCTCGGCCTCGGCGGCGGCCCTCGCCTGGAGGACCCGCTTGTAGTCGGTCGGCATGACCTTCCCGAACCGGCCGAGCGCGGCGTCCCAGTCGGCGAGCAGCGCCTTGGCCACCGTGGACCCGGTCTCCGCGAAGTGCTTCTCGACGATCTCCCGCAGGAACTCGGCGTCGTCGTCGTCCAGCGCCTCCAGCTCGACCATCTCGCGGTTGACCCGCTCGGGCCGCAGGTCGAGCACGTACGCGACGCCGCCCCGACATGCCGGCGGCGAAGTTGCGGCCGGTCGGCCCGAGGACGACGGCCCGGCCGCCGGTCATGTACTCGCAGCCGTGGTCGCCCACGCCCTCCACGACGGCGGTCGCGCCGGAGTTGCGCACGCAGAACCGCTCGCCCACGATGCCGCGGACGAAGACCTCGCCGGACGTAGCGCCGTACAGGCCGACGTTGCCGGAGATGACCTGCGTCTCGGCCTCGAACGGCGCGTCGGGGTGCGGGCGGACGACGATCCGGCCGCCCGACAGGCCCTTGCCGAGGTAGTCGTTGGCGTCGCCGGTCAGCCGCAGCGTGACGCCGCGCGGCACGAACGCGCCGAACGAGTTGCCCGCGGAGCCGGTGAACGACACGTCGATCGTGTTGTCCGGCAGGCCGGCCCCGCCGTACCGCTTGGTCACCTCGTGGCCGAGCATGGTGCCGACCGTGCGGTTGACGTTGCGGATGGGCAGCTCCAGCGTGACCGGGTCGCCGAAGTTCAGCGCGCCCTCGGCGAGCTGGATCAGCGTGTTGTCCAGCGCCTTGTCGAGCCCGTGGTCCTGCTCGACGACCTTGCGGCGCGGGGTGCCCTCGGGCAGCTCCGGCTGGTGCAGGATCGGCGCCAGGTCGAGGCCGGAGGCCTTCCAGTGCTCGACCGCCTGGGTGGTGTCGAGCAGGTCGGCCCGCCCGATGACCTCGTCGAGCGAGCGGTAGCCGAGCTCGGCGAGGTACTCGCGCACCTCCTGGGCGATGAACTCGAAGAAGTTCACCACGAACTCGGGCTTGCCGGTGAACCGCTTGCGCAGCTCGGGGTTCTGGGTGGCCACGCCCACCGGGCAGGTGTCGAGGTGGCAGACCCGCATCATGACGCAGCCGGAGACGACCAGCGGAGCGGTGGCGAAGCCGTACTCCTCCGCGCCGAGCAGCGCCGCGATGATCACGTCGCGGCCCGTCTTGAGCTGGCCGTCTGCCTGGACGACGATGCGGTCGCGCAGGCCGTTGAGCAGCAGCGTCTGCTGGGTCTCGGCCAGGCCGAGCTCCCAGGGGGCGCCCGCGTGCTTGACCGAGGTCAGCGGGGAGGCGCCGGTGCCGCCGTCGTGGCCGGAGATCAGCACGACGTCGGCGTGGGCCTTGCTGACGCCTGCCGCCACGGTCCCGACCCCGACCTCGGCGACCAGCTTCACGTGGACGCGGGCGCGCGGGTTGGAGTTCTTCAGGTCGTGGATGAGCTGGGCCAGGTCCTCGATCGAGTAGATGTCGTGGTGCGGCGGGGGCGAGATGAGGCCGACGCCGGGCGTGGAGTGCCGGGTCTTGGCGATCCACGGGTACACCTTGTGACCGGGCAGCTGGCCGCCCTCGCCGGGCTTGGCGCCCTGCGCCATCTTGATCTGCAGGTCGTCGGCGTTGACCAGGTATTCGCTGGTCACGCCGAAGCGGCCGGAGGCCACCTGCTTGATCGCGCTGCGCCGCTCGGGGTCGTGCAGCCGCTCCGGGTCCTCGCCGCCCTCACCGGTGTTCGACTTGGCGCCGAGCCGGTTCATCGCGATGGCCAGCGTCTCGTGCGCCTCCATCGAGATGGAGCCGTACGACATGGCGCCGGTGGAGAACCGCTTGACGATCGACTCGACCGGCTCGACCTCCTCGATCGGCAGGGGCGCGCCGCCGGGACGCAGCTTGAACAGGCCGCGCAGCGTCATGAGCTTCTCGGACTGCCCGTCCACCAGGGACGTGTACTCCTTGAAGATCTCGTAACGCCGGGTGCGGGTGGAGTGCTGCAGCTTGAAGACGGTGGTCGGGTTGAACAGGTGCGGCTCGCCCTCGCGGCGCCACTGGTACTCGCCGCCGACCTCCAGCCGCCGGTGCGGGTTCTCCGCGCGGGGGTAGGCCCGCGCGTGCCGCTCCAGCGCCTCCTTGGCCAGCACGTCGAAGCCGACGCCGCCGAGGCGGGAGGTGGTGCCGGTGAAGCACTGGTCGATGACCTCCGCGCCGAGGCCGAGGGCCTCGAAGATCTGCGCGCCGGTGTAGGAGGCGACCGTGGACACGCCCATCTTGGACATGACCTTGAGCACGCCCTTGCCGTACGCCTTGATCAGGTTGCGCACGGCCTTGCGCGGGTCGAGGTCGAGCTGGCCGGTGGCGATCATGTCCTCGACCGTCTCCAGCGCGAGGTAGGGGTTGATCGCGCTCGCGCCGTAGCCGATGAGCAGGGCCATGTGGTGGCACTCGCGGGCCTCGCCGGTCTCGATCACGAGGCCGACCCGGGTGCGGGACTTCTCCCGGATGAGGTGGTGGTGCACCGCGCCGGTGAGCAGCAGCGACGGGATCGGCGCCTTCTCGCGGGACGACCCGCGGTCGGACAGCACGATGATCCGCGCGCCGTCCTCGATGGCCCGGGAGACCTCCTGGCGGATCTCCTCGAGCCGCCGCACCAGCGCCTCGCCGCCGCCGGCCGCGTCGAACAGGCCGGACACGACGTACGGCTGGAAGCCGGGCAGCGCGCCCTCGTCGTTGATGTGGATGATCTTGGCGAGCTCGTCGTTGTCGATCACCGGGTAGGGCAGCACGAGCCGGCGGCACGAGGCCGGGCCGGGGTCGAGCAGGTTGCCCTCGGGGCCGATCGTCGACTGCAGCGAGGTGACGAGCTCCTCGCGGATGGCGTCCAGCGGCGGGTTGGTGACCTGCGCGAACAGCTGGCTGAAGTAGTCGAACAGCAGCCTCGGCTTCTCGCTCAGCACCGCCACCGGGGTGTCGGTGCCCATCGAGCCGATCGGCTCGGCGCCGTTCTTGGCCATCGGCGTGAGGATGACCCGCAGCTCCTCCTGGGTGTAGCCGAAGGTCTGCTGCCGCTTGACCAGCGCCTCGTGGGTGGGGTGCTCGTGCTCGCGCTCGGGCAGCTCCTCGAAGCGGACCAGGCCCGCGTGCAGCCACTCGCCGTACGGCTCGGCGGCGGCGAGCTCGGCCTTGATCTCGTCGTCCTCGATGATCCGGCCGCGCGCGGTGTCCACCAGGAACATGCGGCCCGGCTGCAGGCGGCCCTTGCGGACGACCTTCTCCTGCGGGATGTCGGACAGCACGCCCGCCTCGGAGGCGAGCACGACCAGGCCGTCGTCGGTGACCCAGAACCGGCCCGGGCGCAGGCCGTTGCGGTCGAGGACCGCGCCGACCAGCGTGCCGTCGGAGAAGGTGATGGACGCGGGGCCGTCCCACGCCTCCATGAGAGTGGAGTGGAACTCGTAGAAGGCCCGGCGGGCCGGGTCCATCTCGGTGTGGTTCTCCCACGCCTCCGGGATCATCATCAGCACGGCGTGCGGCAGCGACCGGCCGCCGAGGTGCAGCAGCTCCAGCGTCTCGTCGAACGAGGCGGTGTCGGAGCCGTCGGGGTCGCAGATCGGGAACAGCCGCCGCAGGTCGCCCGGGATCAGGCCGGTGGCGAGCATGGCCTCACGGGCGCGCATCCAGTTGCGGTTGCCGCGCACGGTGTTGATCTCGCCGTTGTGCGCGACGTACCGGTAGGGGTGGGCCAGCGGCCAGGAGGGGAAGGTGTTGGTCGAGAAGCGCGAGTGGACCAGCGCGATGGCGCTGACGTAGCGCTCGTCGGACAGGTCGGCGAAGAACGGCTCGACCTGCAGCGAGGTCAGCATGCCCTTGTAGACGATGGTCCGCGAGGACAGCGAGGAGAAGTAGACGTCCGCCTCGTGCTCGGCCCGCTTGCGGAAGGCGAACACGATCCGGTCGAGGTCGACGCCGGTCTCGCCGCCGGGCGAGGTCACGAACAGCTGCGCGAAGTGCGGCATGACGGCCCGGGCGGTGGCGCCGGGCAGGTCGCGGTCCACCGGCAGGTCGCGCCAGCCGAGGATCGTCACGCCCTCCTCGGCGGCGATCTGCTCGATGAGGCCGATCGCGGTCTGCCTCGCCTGCTCGTCCAGCGGCAGGAACGCGGCGCCCGCGGCGTACGCGCCCTCGGGCGGCAGCGTGAAGTCCACGACGGCCCGGAAGAACGCGTCGGGGATCTGGGTGAGGATGCCCGCGCCGTCGCCGGTGTCCGGCTCGCTGCCGCTGGCACCCCGGTGGTCGAGGTTGCGGAGCGCCGTCAGTGCCTTGGCGACGATGTCGTAGCTGCGGCGGCCGGCGACATCGGCCACCATGGCTACGCCACAGGCGTCGTGCTCGAATCCGGGGTCGTAGAGTCCCTGGGGCTCGGGGAGACCTCCGGGAAGGCCAAGGCGGGCAGCAGGCATGTAGTCACTCCCGTCGTCAACGTCTGCGTGGAACAGAGGGACGACGCTGGCCCTGCTGCGGTTGTGGTCCTTAGAGATTACAACACGCTGCCGGAATAGTGCCCCCCAGGTCCGCTTCGCGAACCTTCACAGGTCAGCGCCGTGGATATGGTTTGCGCATGGGTGGTCATGAGGCGATCGACGAACTGCTGGCGGAGGCCGGCGTGGACGGCCTGCGCCTGCGCGGAGCGCTGGCGCTCCTGGCCGGCGGCCGCTGGTGGACCCTGGCCGACCTGGTCAGGGAGACCGCGACGTCGCGGCGGACGATCGAGTCGCTGCTGCGGGTGCTCCCCCTTGAGCACAGCGGCGACCGCGTCCGTATTCCCATTGATCAGGTCAACCGCTACAACGTCGGGGTAGATGCGGATATTTCCGGTCTTGGGAATCCGGTCGCCGGAATGGTCGCGGAGCACGCCGAGACGCTCGGACGCCTGGAGGCGCTGATCGCCGAGGCTCCCCGGGGGCGGCACGCGCTCGACCACGTCTCCGCTACCGCCGAGACCGTGCTGCGCCGCGCCCTCCTGCTGGGGCGAAGGTTCTGGCTGCCCGGCGCCCGCCTGCTGTGCGTCGGCGACCACGACCTGACCTCGCTGGCCGTGCGGATGGTCCACCCCGAGGTCGAGGTCGCCGTGGCCGACATCGACGACCGCATCCTGGAGTACATCGACGCCCAGGACCTGGGGGTGCGCACCCGCTGGGCCGACCTGCGCCTCGGCCTGCCGCCGTCGCTGCGCGGCTGGGCCGACCTCGCGATCACCGACCCGCCGTACACGCCCGAGGGGATCGGGCTGTTCGCCGCCCGCGCCGCCGAGGGCCTGCGCGACCGCGAGCAGGGGCGGATCCTCGTGGCGTACGGCGCCTCCGAGCGCACTCCGATGCTCGCACTGAAGGTGCAAAAGGCCCTCTTCGACCTCAACCTGCTGCACGAGGCGATATTTCCGCACTTCAACCGGTATCTCGGGGCGGAGGCGATCGGCAGCGCGGCGGACCTGTACGTGCTGCGGCCCACCACGAAGACGTGGCCGGCGATCGCGCCCGGCTCGACCGCCTCGCCACGGCCATCTACACGCAGGGGCCCCAGGCCGTCGAGTCCGCCCCGGCGGCGCCGCCGGACGAGGCGGCCGTGACCGCGTTCGGGCCGGGCCTGCTGGCCGGCGACTGGCCACGCGGCCTGCTGCCGCAGGTGCCGCGCACCCGGCTCGCCACCCTGCTGGCCAAGCCGTACGCCGCCGACCCCGAGCGGGTGGCGATCGCCGTGCCGGCCGGGCTGGAGGCGGCGCTGCCCCGCCTGCTGCTCGCGACGCGTGCCCGGCACGTGCGCGTGCTCACCGCGGGCCCTGTGGTGGACACGGTGGCGGACCTGCCCGCGCTCGCCGCGCTGCTCGCCCCCGTGTATCGCCTGACCGCCGAGGGCCACGTCCTCGACGCCGTACGGCTCTCGCCCCCGGACGGCGGACCGGACCGGGTGGTGCGCAGGATCATGGACAGCGCCCACGGGAAGGTCGCCAACGCCTGGCGCGAGGCACTGACCGAGACGGCCGGGCTCACCAAGCGGCAGGCCAGGGCCGCCGTCGAGGAGGCCGCGCCGTGGGCCCTCGACGCCACCCCGCTGGAACTCCCCCTCCACCGCCTCGCCGGGATGAGGGCGCGGATCGGCGCTCCCGCCACGGCCTGATCAGACCGGGCACCGCGCGGGCATATCGGGCCGGCCTAGCGGGCGGCGGGCACCGACGGCTGCGCGGACGTGCTCGCCGCGGGCGCGGACACGGTAGGAGAGGCGCCGGGATCGGAGGGAGGCTCCTCGGCGGGCTGGGCGGTGTCGGCCGGGCCCGCCGGTTGCGCGGGGTCCGACGGCACCCCGGCCACCTTGACCACACGGCGGAAAACCGCCTTCTCGGTCTCCCGCACGGCCAGGCCGAGCATGATGAAGTCGTCCTTCTCCCCCGGTTCCGCGCCGTCGGCGCGGCCGATCCAGGCCACCCCGAGGTAGTGCCCGAGGACGTAGGCGTTTCCCTCGCTGTAGGCGCCGAACTTCGCCCGCGGCGACTCCAGCGGCTGCACCCAGGCGCCCCGGTAGAGCGACGCCAGCGACTTCGCCAGCGACTCGGCCGCGGCGACGTCCGCGAGGTTGAACAGGGTGTACTGCGCGACGTACACCCCGTCGGCGGTGGCGTACAGGCCGCGGACGGCCTGGCTGCACCCGGCCTCGGTCAGGGCGTCGGCGAGGTCGGCTCCCCACACGGCGCCCGTGCAGGCCTGGTCCAGGCGGCCGGCCAGCCGGCGCAGCGTGACCTTCCCGGCCGTGACCGTCCGTGCGCCGAACACCTCCTGGACGGTCAGCGGCGCGCTGTCGGCCTTCCGGTCGCCGATCGGGGCCAGTTCCTTCACAGACGGCCAGGACTGGAAGGACGCGGGCAGGCCCTCCCCCGACATCTCGCCCGACGCCTGCACCGGCTGCGACTGCCGCCGCCGATCGCGTTGACCACCAGCGTCAGCACCAGGGCGATCGCCAGCACTCCCACAGCGGTGACCGACCACACGACCACACGCTGCTGCCGGTCGTCCAGCCCCAGCTCGGCCAGGGCGGCCCCGGTCCGCCCCTCGGCCGGCGCGGACGACCGGCGCTTGCGCTTGGTCATAGACCGCCGGTTCCAATCAGCGAGCCCAGGCCCCAGGTCAGCGCCGCCGCCACGGCCCCCACCACGAGCTGGCGCAGGCCGCTGAACCACCAGCTGCGGGCCGTCACCCGGGAGACCACGGCGCCGGCGACGAACAGCGCCACCATCGACACCGCGGCGGAGATCCACAGCCCCCGCACGCCCAGCAGGTAGGGCAGGAGCGGGATCAGCGCGCCGATGCTGAACGACAGGAACGACGACACGGCGGCCAGCACGGGCGAGGGCAGGTCGTCGGGGTCCACGCCCAGCTCGGCCCGCGTGTGGACCGCCAGGGCCTCCTCCGGGTTCCGGGAGATCTGCCGGGCCACCTCCCTGGCGGTCTCCGGGTCCACGCCCCGCTGCTCGTACATCCGGGCGAGCTCGGCCTCCTCCGCCTCGGGGTGCCGCTCCAGCTCCCGGCGTTCGACGTCGATCTCCGCCTGGGCGAGCTCGCGCTGGCTGGCGACAGACACGTACTCGCCGCCCGCCATGGAGAACGCCCCGGCGGCCAGGCCGGCGATGCCGGCGAGAGCGACGATCCGGGTCTCCGCGGTGCCGCCGGCGACGCCCGCGATCAGCGCGAAGTTGGAGACCAGTCCGTCCATCGCGCCGAAGACGGCCGGGCGTAACCAGCCGCCGTTGACGTCCCGGTGCTCGTGGTGGATCTCGGCCCGCGCCCCCGTCGTGGCCTTCGTCATCGCTGGCCGGCCTCCGGTTCCGCCGCCGGGCCGTCGCTCGCGCGCCCGCTCCCGCGGTCGCCGTCTGCCTGCCGGAGCCCGCGTCGCCGCCCGGTGACGGGTCGTCGTCGCCGCCTCGTGCCTCCCGGTCCTGTGCCTTCTCGTCCCGCTCGTCCTCACGCAGGAGTTCCGGCTCGTCGGCCTGGTCCCGCCCGTGGGCGGGGTCGGAGAGGTCTCCGCCGGTGTCGCCGGTCGCGCCCAGCGGCTCCTCGCCCGTACGGTTGCGGGCCAGCCAGAGGTACGCCAGCGCGCACAGGAAGATGACGATCGAGGTCCACTGGTTCAGCCGCAGGCCGAGGATGTGGTGGGCGGGGTCCACCCGCAGCCCCTCGATCCAGAACCGGCCGAGCGTGTAGCCCGCGACGTACAGCGCGAACACCCGGCCGTGCCGCAGGCTGAACCGGCGGGCGGCCAGGATCAGCACGCCGGCGAGCGCGAGGTCCCACAGCGACTCGTACAGGAACGTCGGGTGGTAGGTGGTCGCGCCGGGGACGGTGCCCGGGCGGCCCGGATCGATCTCCAGGCCCCACGGCAGGTCGGTGGGGCCGCCGAACAGTTCCTGGTTGAAGTAGTTGCCCCACCGGCCGATGGCCTGCGCCACGGCCACGCCGGGGGCGAGGGTGTCGGCGACGGCGGTGAAGGAGATGCCTCGACGGCGGCACGCGATCCACACGCCGAGCGCGCCGAGGGCGATCGCGCCCCAGATGCCGAGGCCGCCCTCCCAGATGAACAGGGCGTCGATCGGCCGCTTGGGCGCTTCGGAGCCGAAGTAGATCTGCCAGTCGGTGATGACGTGGTAGAGACGTCCGCCGACGAGGCCGAACGGCACGGCCCAGACCGCGAGGTCGGTGATCGTCCCGGGGGCGCCGCCACGGGCGCGCCAGCGGCGTTCGCCGATCCAGACGGCGACGATGACACCGAGCACGATGCACAGCGCGTACGCGCGGATCGGGATCGGTCCGAGATTCCAGACCCCCTGTGACGGGCTGGGAATCGAGGCGAGGAGGGGCATGTAACGTGACGTTACCGCAAGACAGGGCGGGCCCGGAGCGAGGCGCGGGCATCCGTCCCGCGACCTGCGCCGACCGTCCGCCGCACCCCGCTCAGAGCCCGTCGTCCGGCGTCTCGCGGAGGGCGGCGAGGCGTGCCGCGAGGTCCCCCAGGCCCGGGTGTTCGCCGAGATCCACCAGCCCCAGCCAGCCGAGCGCGGCGACCGCTTCGGGGTCCCGGGCGCCGAGGACGCCGCCCACGAGCGCCGCGACCGTGTCGGCGTCCCCGCCGAGCGACACGGCGTACGGGAGCGCCGCGGCCAGGTCCGGGGCCTCGCGGATCACGTGGACCACCGCGGCGGCCGTCTCCACCGCGTCCAGGGAGACGCCCTCGGTCGGGGGCGACCACCGGCCGCGTGCGGCGTCCACCACGCGTCCATCGGCCCGTGGTGCTCACCCGCCCAGCGGGCCTCGGCCGCCGCCACGTCGAGCAGATCGGGCGCGCCCGCGCCCTCCACCGTGTCCTCCACCGCGGACGACGCCATGGCCGCGATCACGCAGGCCGCCGCCACGGCCGCCGGCGCCCGGTGCGTCGCGGCGGACAACGCCTCGCACAGGCCACGGCGGCGTTCCGGCCGGTCGGGTGGCACGGCCCAGCCGACCGGGGCGATGCGCATGGCCGCGCCGTTGGTGGGCAGGTCGCCGGCCGAAGGCACGGGGAGCTCTCCCGTGGCATGGAAGTACGCGAGGGCCCGCCGCGTCGTCGGCCCGAGGCCGCGCACCCCGGGGGCCGCGTCGGCCAGACGGGCCAGGAAGTCCATGGAGCCGGGCCGCCCTCCCGTGTCGGCCAGGCACCGGGCGACCAGCACCATCTGCGCGGTGTCGTCGGAGGTCGAACCGCGCGGCCACCCCCGGTCCGGCGCCGGCAGCCGCACGACCTCGGCCGCGTCGATGCGCTCCGGCGGGCGGCCCTCCCAGGGCACACCGAGCGCGTCGCCCGCCGCGAAGGCGATCATCGCGCCGTGGATCCTCCTCGCGGCGCCGGAGAGTTCGGTGAGTCGAGGCCGGTCGTCGTACGGCATGCGGGCATGCTAACCACGGCCGCGACGGTGAAACCCGGCGAGAACGGCGGGAATGCCCGTGCGTCAGGCCGCGCCCACCGCCTGTGGAACGTGCGTGCGGCCGTCCAGAGGCTCGCCGGGAAGCCTCAGAGCTGCTCACGCACGCCCGCCTCCGCGCCAGTCCCTTCGTCTGGTCGCGCAGGTCGCCCCGGACCCGCGGCGGGCACCCAGCCGAGCTCCATGGCGGCGAAGGCGGTCATGGCCAGGGCGAGACCGAGGAACCCCAGCGGCAGCGGGCTTCCCATGGGCCGCAGGACGACACGGACGACGCCGTCCTGTCCGCCGGCCTGCTCCCCCGGGAGGTCGCGCCCGCTCATCGGCCCGGCGGCGCCGCTCCGCTGCGGCCTCGCCGTACCGTCACGACCGGTTGTCCGGCTCTTGGGTGCGGCTGTCGAACTCGGTGTGGCCGTTGGGGCACTTCGGAATCGTGTCGCCCTCCTGGACCGACACCTTCTCGCCGCAGACGGCGCAGTGGAAGACGCCGGTCTTGCGGGCCTTCTCACCGGTATGGGCGGGCACGGCGCCTCCTCGCTCGGCTCATCGCGGCGGAACCGCCCGGGGCGGGCGCGGGCGGGGCTCCGGTCGGAGCGGCCTGTCCCCGCCCTGTGCGGAGCTTGCGACATCGCGCTCGATACCCCCGTCAGGGGAGAGCCACGCGGCTTTTGCCCGATTCTTGGCGACGGGCGGGGCGCGGGACGGCCCGCGTGGGGCCGTCCCCGCGGGAGATCACTTGCCGGCGCTCTCCACCGCGTCACGCAGCGAGTTCGGCACGAAGGCGACGTTGGTGTCGAGCTCCTTGCCGTTGAGCTTGACGGTCGGCGTGCCGGTCAGCTTCTGCGCGCTCATGGTCTGCGCGGAGAACTGCTGGTGCGCGGCGACGTTGCGCTGCTGCCGTACGCAGTTGTCGAAGTCCTCCGCGGTGACTCCGGCTTCCTTGCCCCACTTGATCAGCTCGTCGATCGTGAAGCCGGTCACGGTCTCGCTCGGCTGGTTCTTGTAGAGCTTGTCGTGGAACGCCAGCCACTGCCGGCCGTCCGTGATGCAGCGGGCGGCGGAGGCCGCGCGCAGCGAGTTGCCCTTGGTCGGCTCCTGCGTGAAGATCGTGATCGGGTGGTAGACGACCTTGGCCTTGCCCTCGGCGGCCAGGTTCTTCAGCGTGGACCCGCTGGTCTCCTCGAACTGCTTGCACGCCGGGCACTGGAAGTCCTCGAACACGTCGACCACGGGCGCGGTCACGCCGGACTTGGCCATCACGACCGTCCCGTCCTTCTCCACGGTGACGGGAGCGGCGTTCCCGGAGGTCTCCTCCGCGGTTCCCTGCTGCACCGACCACACCGTGAAGGCGACGGCGATCACGACGATCACCGCGATGGTGGCGATCATCGTGATGCGCTTGCGCTGCTCCTGCTTGCGCAAGGCCTCCCGCTGGGCCGCGATCCGGGCCCTGGCCGCCTCACTCGTCCGCTTGCTCACGAAGCTTCCCCCCTGGCTTTGCTTACCGGTTCCGTTCGCGCACTACCGTCGGCCCCGCGCGGCCTGGGGCGGTAGGGCCGAAGGACCCGTGATCGGTCGCCTGCTCGGCGACGTCGTCCCCGATCACAGACCGTCGTCCTCGCCGCCGTCCGAGCCGTCCTCGTCCGCCGTCTCCCGCTCCCCCGTGAAGCCCAGCGCGGAGTCCAGCGACAGGCGGCTCGCCGGCCTGACCACGATCCACGCCGCACAGACCAGCAGCCCGAGGTCGCGCATCAGCTCCCAGAAGTAGTTCGGGTCCTGTCCCGCGGCGAGCGTGCCGTCGCCCCCGAAGCAGCCGCAGTCGATGCGCAGCCCCCTGGCCCAGGCCGACACGATGCCGATGACGAACGCCACCATCAGCACCCCGCCGACGGCCGCCGCCGCGCGCGTGAACAGGCCGACGAGCAGCAGCAGGCCCGTGATGATCTCCAGGACCGGCAGGCCGTATCCCACGACCTGCGCGACGGAGTCGGGCAGGAGCTGATAGGCCCGCACCGCCTGCACCGACAGCGCGGGCGCTCCGATCTTGAGCGCCCCGGCGACGATCAGTACGCCGGCGAGCACGACCCGTGCGGCGGTCGTGACCCAGGAGAGCACGGGTTTCGCGGGCTGTAACCGTTCGGACACCGAGGCGCCGGATGCCAACTGAACCATGAGTCTCCTCGCCCGGTAGGCAACACCGACTGAACAGTACCGGGACCCAACCTCACCATGTGCTGGATAAGAGCATGGTAAGCCGCCTTATCTTGGCTGCTCGCGGCGCATGTACGGGAAGGAAACCCCAGGGCGGCTCAGCGCCGGACGCCCCGGGCGAGTTCGGACGCGAGCTCGCGTACCGCCGCAAGACCGGACTTCTCGTCCGGCGCGTCGAGCAGGCGCCGGATGAAGGCGGACCCGACGATGACGCCGTCGGCGTACGCCGCGACCTCGGCGGCCTGGGCGCCGTTCCCGACGCCGAGCCCGACGCAGACGGGCAGCGACGTGTTCGCCTTGGTCCGCTTGACCAGGCCCTCCGCCGACGAGCTGACGGTCTCCCTCGCGCCGGTCACGCCCATCAGCGAGGCCGCGTACACGAAGCCCGTGCAGCAGGCGGCGACCCGGGCGATGCGCTCGTCCGGCGAGCTGGGCGCGACGAGGAAGACCGTGTCGATCCCGGCCTCCTTGCTCGCGGCGAGCCAGGGCTCGGACTCCTCGGGCGTCAGGTCCGGCGTGATGGTCCCGACGCCGCCCGCCGAGGCGAGGTCGCGCGCGAAGCGCTCGGCGCCGTAGCGGTCGATCGGGTTCCAGTACGTCATGACCAGCGTCGCGGCCCCCGACTTCGCCACGCCCTCGACGGTGCGCAGCACGTCGGCGATGCGGGTGCCGTTGGTCAGCGACCGGTGCACCGCGTCCTGGATGGTCGGGCCGTCCATGAGCGGATCGGAGTACGGCAGGCCGATCTCGATCACGTCGCAGCCGGCCTCGACCATGGCCGTCGCCGCGGCGACCGCGCCGTCCTTGGTCGGGAAGCCGGCCGGCAGGTAGCCGACCAGCGCGGCCCTGTCCTCGGCGCGGGCCTTGTCGAACACCGCGTGGAGTGTCGTCATCGGGATGCCCTATCGATGCTGATCAGAGGTTGAAGTACTTCATTGCGGTGCCCATGTCCTTGTCACCGCGGCCCGACAGGTTCACCAGGATGACCGCGTCCGGGCCGAGCTCGCGGCCCAGCCGCAGCGCGCCCGCGAGCGCGTGCGAGGACTCGATGGCCGGGATGATGCCCTCGGTGCGGGCCAGCAGGGCGAAGGCCTCCATGGCCTCCTCGTCGGTCACGCCCTCGTAGGTGGCCCGGCCGGTGTCCTTGAGCCACGCGTGCTCGGGGCCCACGCCCGGGTAGTCGAGACCGGCCGAGATCGAGTGCGACTCGATCGTCTGGCCCTCCTCGTCCTGCAGGACGTAGGTGCGGGCGCCGTGCAGCACGCCGACGCTTCCCTCGGTCAGGGTCAGCGCGTGCTCGCCGGTCTCCACGCCCCGGCCGCCTGCCTCGTAGCCGTACAGCCGGACGCCCTCGTCCTCGATGAAGGCGTGGAAGACGCCGATGGCGTTCGAGCCGCCGCCGACGGCGGCGCAGACCGCGTCGGGCAGCCTGCCGGTGAGCTCCAGCACCTGGCGGCGCGCCTCGACCCCGATGATCCGGGCGAAGTCCCGGACGATCTCGGGGAACGGGTGCGGCCCGGCGACCGTGCCGAACAGGTAGTGGGTGTGGTCGACGTTGGTGACCCAGTCGCGGAACGCCTCGTTGATGGCGTCCTTGAGGGTCTGGCTGCCGTTGGTCACCGGCACGACCGTCGCGCCGAGGAGCTTCATCCTGGCGACGTTGAGCGCCTGGCGCTCGCAGTCGACGGCGCCCATGTAGATGACGCACTCCAGGCCCATCAGCGCCGCGGCGGTGGCGGTGGCGACGCCGTGCTGCCCGGCCCCGGTCTCCGCGATCACGCGCCGCTTGCCCAGCCGCTTGGTCAGCAACGCCTGGCCGAGCACGTTGTTGATCTTGTGGGCGCCGGTGTGGGTCAGGTCCTCGCGCTTGAGCAGGATCCGCGCGCCGCCAGCGTGCTGGGCGAAGCGCGGCACCTCGGTCAGCGTCGTGGGACGGCCGGCGTACGTGCGCAGCAGGTGGTCGAACTCGCGCAGGAAATCCAGGTCGGTCTTGGCCTTCTCGTACTCCGCGGCGACCTCGTCGAGGGCCGGGATCAGGGCCTCCGGCACGTACCTGCCGCCGAACCTGCCGAACTTGCCGTGGACGTCGGGGTCGTTCCCGTGGACGCCGTTGCCGGCCAGATCGGCGGGGGTGATGATGGTCCCTTCCGTCGGGGTCACGCGGCCTCCCTCTGCAGCGCTGTCGTTCACGAGTGCCTCTCGGAGCCGGTGTCCTGCCGCGAGGCCGGGTGGGCGCCCGCGGTCACCAGGTCGTTGACCGCCGCCTTGGGGTCCCTGCCGGTGACCAGGCTCTCGCCCACCAGCACGGCGTCCGCCCCCGCCCGCGCGTACGCGAGCAGGTCGTGCGGACCGCGGACGCCGGACTCGGCGATCTTGATGATGCCGTCCGGCACCTTGGGCGCGAGCTTGGCGAACACCTCGCGGTCCACCTCGAGCGTCTTGAGGTCGCGGGCGTTGACACCGATGATCTTCGCGCCGGCGTCGACCGCGCGGACGAGTTCCTCCTCGGTGTGCACCTCGACGAGCGGGGCGAGCCCGATCGACTCGGCGCGCTCGATCAGCGAGACGAGCGCCTGCTGGTCGAGGGCGGCCACGATGAGCAGGGCGAGGTCCGCGCCGTGCGCCCTGGCCTCCCACAGCTGGTAGGAGGTGACGATGAAGTCCTTGCGCAGGACGGGGATGTCCACGGCCGCGCGCACGGCCGCGAGGTCGGCGAGCGTCCCGCCGAACCTGCGCTGCTCCGTCAGCACGCTGATGACGTGGGCGCCGCCCTCCTCGTAGTCCGCCGCGAGGGCGGCGGGGTCGGCGATGGCGGCCAGCGCGCCCTTCGAGGGGCTCGACCGCTTCACCTCCGCGATGACCGACACCCGGTCGCCGCCGAGCGCGGCGTAGGCGTCCCGGGGCTCGGGGGCACGGGCGGCGAGCCGCTTGAGCTCCTCGATCGGCACGTTGCGCTGCCGCTCTTCGAGGTCCTCCCGCACGCCCAGGATGATGTCCTCAAGAACACTCACGCGTCCTCCTCGCCTTCGGCTCGGAG
Organism: Microbispora sp. GKU 823; assembly: GCF_002027145.1. NCBI lineage: Bacteria > Bacillati > Actinomycetota > Actinomycetes > Streptosporangiales > Streptosporangiaceae > Microbispora > Microbispora sp. GKU 823. The sequence goes on from NZ_MWJN01000035.1 coordinate 59,104, forward strand.
CTCGCGCGATTTGCCTGTCCGCTCGCTCACGCGTAAGGGTCCCTCCGGTCGGCTGCTCTGCGTGTCCTGCCCTGCGATGGTATCGGCCCGTCTCGCGTCGGGCCGCCACCGGGTCGATTCACGGTGCGAGGAAATGCCCGAAAGGCGTATTACGCACCACCCAGAAGACGGCCGCGACGGCGAGGAGTCCCCACAGGTACGCGGGGCGCGCGATGTCCGGGCGCACGGGCCGTCCCTGCCATGATCGTAACGCCCAGCGGGCCCACAACGTGATTACGACAGGGACGCAGAAGACAAAGAGCAGGTTCATCCGCGCCGCCCCGGCGAGGTCGGCGTGGGCGAGGTCGTGCACCGCGCGCAGCGCGCCGCACCCGGGGCAGTACAGGCCGGTCAGGTAATAGAACGGGCAGACGGGGTAATGACCCGGCTCGTGCGGGTCCACCACCGCCAGGTACGCCACCGCCCCGGCGAGAACCGCCGCGGCGCCGAACGGCGCGCGCAGCGACCACACCCGGTCCCACGCGCGCCGTCCGGTGACGTCCATGAAGGTCAGCCTAACGCGGGGCGCGCACGACCACGGTGCCGACGATCTTGTCGGCGAAGGTCTGCCGCTTGGCGTCCCACAGCGGCCACAGGTAGCCGATGTAGCAGGGCAGGCCGTCGACGACGTGGCAGATGTACCGGACGACGGCCATGCCGAAGCCGATGTACTCGCCGGTCTGCTCCTTGACCGTCTGGATGCCGACGGCCTTCTTGCCCACCGTCTGGCCGGTGGTGCCCTCCTTGTACTTCAGCCACAGGCCGAGGCCGATCGCCACGACGAAGCCGAGGAGGTAGATGATCATGCCGATTCCGCTGCCGCCCGAGGAGGTCATCTCACCCGTGTTCGGGTCCACCTGGATCGAGCTGGCGGTCATGGAGCCGCCGATGGCGTAGAGGATGCCGGACGGGACGCCGACGAGGAGGCCGTCGATCAGCGTGGCGCCGACGCGCAGGCCCCAGTGCGCGAACTCGGGGGCCGGGTAACCGCCGGGCGGGCCGTAAGCGCCGCCGTACTGGGCACCCCCGGGCGGAGCCGGGTACGAACCCTGCGGCGGCGGGTAACCACCCTGCGGGTAGCCACCCTGCGGCGGGGGATACCCGCCCTGCGGGCCGGGCTGGTTCTGGGGGTAACCACCCGGGTTGTAGCCCGGGTCGTTGCCGTACGTCATGTGGTACTCCTGCGTGAGTGGGGAAAGGAGTCTCGGATCTTTTCAGCGCGACGAGACCGGAGACGCCCCCGAAGATCCGCGGAGCACCGCATGGAGACGGGCCGGGGATGCCGGGGAGGAGCGACGCGACGACCATGCCGTTCCCGCCGGCGCCGGAGGGTGGCCGGCGCCGGTGCGGACCGGCCAGGGCCGGTGACGACGGCCGCCGGAGGCCGGCTGCCGGTCACCCCGGCGGGGCGGGCAGCCGTGGCCGCCTGTGCCGCCCGGCCGACTCCCGTGGCTCATTCGGTCTCCTGTGAGGTGATCAGAGGTCGGCGCGAAGCCTACCGGCAGCGGGGCGGCCGGCCGGTGGAAATCGGCTTTGTGGACAATTTGTAATCTGAGGTGGGAACGGTCCAACACGCCCCGGAAAGGGCGCTGTCCCGCGGTCGACCGGTCAGGCGGTGGGGTCCTCGCCCTCGTCGATCGCGTCCCACATCGCCCTGTCGGCGTCCTTCACCCGGGCGGCCCCGCCCGTGCCCGCACGCCCGGCGCCCCGCTCGTACCTGCTCGACATGCCGGGCCAGCGCACGCTCAGGGCCGCCGCCACCGCGCCCGCTCCGGCCAGGACGAGCCCGCCCGCGGCGGCCAGCACCGGCCAGACCCAGGCGCGCGACTCCACGGAGATGTGCCCGGAGGACGTCAGCGCGGTCGTCATGTGCTGCGCGGCCGCGGCGGCGATCGTCCCGCCGCGCGTGCCGTCCCACGCCCCGGCCGCGACCGCCGCGCCGAGGAGGGCGACGACCACGCTCGTCACCCGCCGCGCGACGCCACGGGTCGCCAGCACGGCCAGCACGGCGGCGAGCGCGGCCAGCGCCGCGGGGGTGAGCCAGGCGACCAAATCGTCGCCGGTGAGGGGAGCCGCCGCCCCGCTCCGGCGGGGCTGCCCGCCGTGCCGAGTGTGACCCACACCCGGCCGGCGGCCAGCAGCGCGAGCCCGCCGCCCACGGCGCAGGCGGCCAGCCAGACGAGCAGCGAGCGCCGCGCCGTGCGCGCCTGGTCGCGGGCGGGCGCGGGGGCGGTCACGGCGCGCCGCTCACGTCGAGGACGTCGGCGTCGAAGCAGGTGCGGTCGCCCGTGTGGCAGGCCGCCCCCACCTGGTCGACCTTGAGCAGGATCGTGTCGCCGTCGCAGTCGAGCGCCACGTGCTTGACCCACTGCACGTGGCCGGAGGTGTCGCCCTTCACCCAGTACTCCCCCCGGCTGCGGGACCAGTAGGTCGCCCGGCCGGTGGTGAGCGTGCGGTGCAGCGCCTCGTCGTCCATCCAGGCGAGCATGAGCACCTCGCCGGTGTCGTGCTGCTGGACGATCGCGGGCACCAGACCGTCCGGCGTGCGCTTGAGCCGGTCGGCGATCTTCGGGTCGAGGGCCATGAGGCCAATTGTGCCGCAGGTCCCGGCCGCCCCCGGCGCCGCTACCCCGCCGTCACCGCTGCCGTCACCCTGCTCTGCCTGCCGTCGTGGTCACCAGCGACAGCGGCAGGTCGCCCACCCGGCGTACGGCGTGGTCGCCGTCGCGCGGGCCACCCCGGTAGACCGATCCCGCGACCCAGCTCGCGGTGTTGGACGCGACGACCCGGCCCTCCGCGTTGACCAGGAACGCCGGGCCCGGGATCTCCCGCAGCGCCGGGAGCACCGCGGCCTCGAACCGCCGGACGAACACGTCCGGCCGCGGCCACCCCGGCCGAAGCTCCCCCCGGCCGCACGGGCACCGACAGCGTGAGGCTGTACTCGTCGGTGCACAGGTAGTCGACGTACGGGCCGCAGATCGTGCGCTCGGCGCCGGAGAACGGGCCGGCGTACCAGTCCCAGTGGGTGTAGTCGTAGAAGGCGCTGCTCGCCGGGTCCATGTTCCGCAGCAGCTGCACGGGGTCGCCGGAGGGGTTCTCCTGCCACCATTCGAGGTACCACGGCGCATCGGCCAGCAGGCCGGGCGCGGCGATGAAGCCGATCCCCGCGATCAGCGCCGGCAGATGGGCGGGCAGCGCGCCGCCGCGCAGCCGGGCCCACAGCAGCGGGCGCAGCGCCGCGAGGTCGGCCACGACCGGGCGGCGCGTGCCGCCGGCGGGCAGGACGCAGGCGACAGCGGCGTCGCGGACCTCGCGCAGCGCTTCGAAGACGCCCTCGGCCGTCTCACGCACGCGCGCCAGCGCCGCGGCGGCGCGGTCGTGCTGCACAAGTGACGCCGGTGTGCTCATGCTTCTTACTCCCGCAGCCGCAGCCGAAGCTCGATGAGGTGTCGTGTCGCGTCGAGCACGTGCCGCTCGGCGACGGCCCTGGCCTGCTCGCCGTCGCCGCGCTCGACGGCCCCGGCGATGGCGCGATGCTGTGCCGCCGTCTCATCGTGCCCGCTCAGGCCCTCGTGCGGAAGCCAGAGCAACGGTCCGATGTCAGCCTGTAACCGGATCTCCTCCTGAGTGAGGCGGGCCGACTGCGAGGCCGCCGCGACCTCGATGTGGAACCGGCCGTCGAGTCTGCGCAGCCGGGCGCACGCCTCCCCTGATCCGGCCGTCTCCGGCGCGGCGGCGACGGCGTCCATCTCGTCCAGGGTGCGCCACAGGGGCGCGACGTCCGAGGGCAGCGACCGCTCGGCGGCCAGCCGGGCCGCCGTCCCTGCGATGGCCGCGTAGTGGTCGCCGAAGTCGCGCAGCTCGTCGGCCGCGAACGCGCGCAGCCGCGCCAGGGGGTCGAGCTGGGCGGGCAGGCGTACGAAGCTGCCGCCGCCGCGACCGCGCCGCGTCTCGACCATCCCCTGCTGGCGCAGCGCCATGAGCGCCTCCCGCAGAGTCACGGTGGAGACGCCGAGCCGGCCCGCGAGCTCCGCCTCGCTGGGCAGTTGCTCGCCGTCGGCGAGCAGGCCGACCGCGATCGCGTCGGCCAGCCGCCGTACGACGGCGTCCACCCGGCCGGTGCTGTCCACCGGGGAGAAGACGGCCAGGCGGGCCATGTTCACGGTCGCGCTCCTGTTCGCCCACGCCGTCCGCGGCGGTCGACTCCCCGAAAGTGGACTCCGCGAAAGTTGACAACAGTGATACCGGATCGAGTCTTTACGCGAAACATTTAACTTCATATGTTTCACTTCATGCCAGACCAAGCAGTCAGTCTCCGCGGCCTGCGCAAGAGCTTCGGGCCGGTCGAGGCGGTGGCCGGGATCGACCTCGACGTCGCCGACGGGGAGTTCTTCGCGATGCTCGGGCCGTCCGGCTCGGGGAAGACCACCGTGCTGCGCATGATCGCGGGGTTCGAGTCGCCCACCGCAGGGACGGTCGAGCTGGGCGGGCGCGACGTCACGCGGCTCGCGCCGTTCGAGCGGGACGTGAACACGGTCTTCCAGGACTACGCGCTGTTCCCCCACATGAGCGTGCTGGACAACGTCGAGTACGGCCTGCGGGTGAAGAAGGTGCCCAGAGCCGAGCGGCGCGAGCGGGCGCTCGCCGCGCTGCGCTCGGTGCGGCTGGAGGGCTTCGAGAAGCGGCGCCCGGCCCAGCTGTCCGGCGGCCAGCGCCAGCGGGTCGCGCTGGCCCGAGCGCTGGTCAACCGGCCGCGCGTGCTCCTGCTCGACGAGCCGCTGGGCGCCCTCGACCTCAAGCTCCGCGAGGAGATGCAGGTCGAGCTGAAGGCGATCCAGCGGGAGGTCGGCATCACGTTCCTGTTCGTGACCCACGACCAGGAGGAGGCGCTGACGATGAGCGACCGGATCGCGGTGTTCAACCAGGGCAGGATCGAACAGGTCGGCACCCCCGCCGAGGTGTACGAGCGCCCGGCCACCGCCTTCGTCGCCTCCTTCGTCGGCACCTCCAACCTCATCTCCGGCGAGGCCGCGCGGTCCGTGCTGGGCAGGGAGGGGACCTTCAGCGTCCGGCCCGAGAAACTGCGCGTCGTGCTCGGCGACGAGCCGCCGGGACCGGACGAGCACGAGGCGGCCGGCCTGATCCGCGAGGTCGTGTACGCCGGTCCGGCGACCCGGTTCGTCGTGGACCTCGACGCGGGCGGGCGCCTGATCGCCCTCCAGCAGAACCTGGAGGCGTCGTCCATGGACGTGACGGGCCTGCGCGGCACCCGCGTCCGCCTCGTGTGGCACCGCCGGCACGAGTTCCCCATCGACGCCCCCGCCGCGCCGGTCGCCGCCGGCTGACTTCGCACCACTCACAGCAAGGAGAACCACGATGCGGTCCCCCCGTCCGCGTTTCGCCAGGCCTTCTCTCGTCGTCACCGCCGCGCTGGCGCTCGCCGCCGTCGCGGGCTGCGGCGGCGGGTCGTCCACCACCGGTGGCGGCTCGGCCGCGGCCCCCGGCGGCGGCGCGTTCACGCCGCCGAAGATCGAGGCCCTGAAGTCCCTCGGGCCCGGCGAGGGACAGGTCAACCTCGTCGCCTGGGCCGGGTATGCGGAGGACGGCTCCAACGACCCCAAGGTCGACTGGGTCCACCCCTTCGAGAAGGCCACGGGCTGCACGGTCAACACCAAGACGGCCGGCACCTCCGACGAGATGGTCAACCTCATGAAGACCGGCGAGTACGACGCCGTGTCGGCCTCGGGTGACGCCTCGCTGCGCCTGATCGCCTCGGGCACGGTCGCGCCGGTCAACACCGACCTCGTGCCGAACTACAAGGACGTGTTCGAGGGGCTGAAGCTCAAGCCGTGGAACTCGGTCAACGGGGTCGCGTACGGCATCCCGCACGGCCGCGGCGCCAACCTGCTCATGTGGCGCACGGACACGGTGAAGCAGGCCCCCGACTCCTGGGGCGTCGTGTTCGACCCCAACTCGCCGTACAAGGGCAAGGTGACGGCGTACGACTCGCCCATCTACATCGCCGACGCCGCGCTCTACCTGATGTCGGCCAAGCCCGAGCTGGGCATCAAGGACCCGTACGCGCTGGACGACAAGCAGCTCCAGGCCGCGGTCGACCTGCTCAAGCAGCAGAAGCAGAACATCGGCGAGTACTGGTCCGACTACACCAAGGCGGTGCAGTCGTTCAAGTCCGGCGACACGGTGGTGGGCACGACCTGGCAGGTGATCGCCAACCTGGTGGAGGCCGACAAGGCGCCGGTGAAGACGACGCTGCCGAAGGAGGGCTCCACCGGCTGGTCGGACACCTGGATGGTCGCCGCGAAGGCCAAGCACCCCAACTGCGCCTACAAGTGGCTCGACTGGATCATCTCCCCCAAGGCCAACGCGCAGGTGGCCGAGTGGTTCGGGGAGGCGCCGTCCAACGCCAAGGCGTGCGAGCAGACTTCGGACAAGTCGTTCTGCGACACCTACCACGCGACCGACGAGGAGTACTTCTCCAAGGTCCACTACTGGACCACGCCGATCGCGCAGTGCCTCGACGGCCGCACCGACGTCAAGTGCACCGACTACTCCGAGTGGACCCGGGCCTGGACCGAGATCAAGGGCTGAGCGCTCCTCACGAGGGGGGCGGCCGCCCGGCCGTCCCCCTCGGCCGCACGGAGACAAGCCGCACGGAGAGAAGACGATGACGACCCTCACGACGACGGCCGCCTCCCCCGGGATGCGGAGGCGGGCCGCCTCATTCCTGCACCGGCACGCCGGGGTGCGGCTGTCGCTGCTGCTGTCGGCGCCCCTGGCCTGGCTGGGGCTGGCCTACCTGGGCGCGCTCGCGGCCCTTTTCGTCACCGCATTCTGGTCGACCGACGTGTTCACCGGCGACGTGGTCAAGGTGTTCACCTGGGCCAACTTCACCGATCTGGTCACCGGCGAGGTCTACCGCACGGTTGCCCTGCGCTCGATCGGCGTGGCCGCGGCGGTGACGCTGATCGACCTGGTGGTGGCCTTCCCCATGGCGTTCGCGATGGCCAAGCTGGCCTCGCCGCGGGCCCAGCGCTGGCTGGTGATCGCCGTGCTCACCCCGCTGTGGGCGTCCTACCTGGTCAAGGCGTACGCGTGGCGGGTGATGCTGTCCTCGGACGGCGTGCTCGGCTGGGGCTACGGCCTGACCGCCACCGTGGTGACCTTGTCGTACCTGTGGCTGCCGTACATGATCCTGCCGATCTACGCGGGGCTCGAACGGCTGCCGAACTCGCTGCTCGACGCGGCCGGCGACCTCGGCGCGCGCGGGTGGCGGACGTTCCGGACGGTGGTCTGGCCGCTGACCTTCCCCGCCGCCGTGGCGGGGTCGATCTTCACGTTCTCGCTCTCGCTGGGCGACTACATCACCGTGAAGATCGTGGGCGGCAAGACCCAGCTCATCGGCAACGTGGTCTACGACAACATCGGCGCGGCCAACAACCTGCCCTTCGCCGCCGCCGTCGCCACCGTCCCCGTCGTGATCATGCTGGTCTACCTCGCGGCCGTACGCCGCACCGGCGCGCTGGAGAATCTATGAACCTCTCTCGTACGTCCCGGACCTTGCTGCGGGTGGCGCTGGCGGCCGGCCTGGCCGTCATCTACGTGCCGCTGGCCGTGGTGCTGCTCAACTCGTTCAACTCCGACCGGACCTTCTCCTGGCCGCCCGCCGGGTTCACGCTGCGCTGGTGGGGCGCCGCCTGGGACTCGGCCGGCCTGCGCGAGGCGCTGTGGACCTCGGTCCAGGCGGGTCTCGGCGCGACCGTGATCGCGCTCGTGCTCGGCACGATGGCGGCCTTCGCGGTGCAGCGCTACCGGTTCTTCGGCCGGGAGACGGTCTCGCTGGTGATCGTGCTGCCCATCGCCCTGCCCGGCATCGTGACCGGCATCGCGCTGAGCAACACCTTCCACACGGTGCTCGGCCTCCCCCTCGGGCTGCTGACCGTGATCGTCGGCCACGCGACCTTCTGCGTGGTCACCGTCTACAACAACGTGCTGGCCCGGCTGCGCCGCATGGGCCTGAACCTGGAGGAGGCGTCGGCCGACCTCGGGGCGGACACGTTCACCACGTTCCGCCTGGTGACGTTCCCGATGATGCGCTCGGCGCTGCTCGCGGGCGGGCTGCTCGCCTTCGCGCTGTCGTTCGACGAGATCATCGTCACGACGTTCACCGCCGGGGCCGGCGTCCGCACGCTGCCGATCTGGATCTTCGAGAACCTGTTCCGGCCCAACCAGGCGCCGGTGGTCAACGTGGTCGCCGCCGCGCTGATCCTGCTGTCGGTGATCCCGATCTACCTGGCCCAGCGCCTGTCCGGCGGGGACCCGCAGACCCACTGAGGCGACGCGTCCGCCGGACTACCCGGCCTCCTCGATCAGGAGGCGGGAGATCGCGTCGACCTCGTCGGCGGTGTTGTAGTAGTGGAAGCCGAAGCGGATCCGGTCGGCGGCCGCGGTGGCCCGGACGCCCCGGGTCCGCAGCCGCTCCAGCAGCGCACGCGGATCGACTCCTTCAGGGGGACGCAGTACCGCGATGTGCGAGGGCCCGTCGGCGGCGAAGGTCCGGTAACCGGCCGCGTCCGCCCGCTCGCGCAGCCGGGCCGCGAGCCCTGTGACGTGCCGATCGACCGTCGCGGGGTCGAGCCGGGCCAGCACGCCGAGGGCGGCCACGGTGCCCGTCCAGGTCAGCCAGGCCGGCGACGTGTCCAGCCGGCTCGCGTCGGCGGCGGGCACGAGGCCGCCGCCGAAGTACGCCAGCGGCGCGCCGGTGGTGCGCCAGCTCGCCACCAGCGGCCGGACCGAGTCGAGGCGATCGGGCCGGATCGCGAGGAACGCCGAGCCGCGGGGAGCGAGCATCCACTTGTAGGCGTGCGCGACGAGGTAGTCCGGCCGGCACCGGGCCAGGTCCAGGTCGAGGACGCCGAGACTCTGGGTGGCGTTGACCAGCAGCAGGGCGCCGACCTCGTCGCAGCGGTCGCGAAGGGCCGGCAACGGCAGCCGCAGCCCCTCGTGGCTGGTCACATGGCTGACCGAGACGACGGTCGTGCCCGGAGTGATCGAGGCGAGCAGGTCGTCCACCCGCAGCCCGCCGGGCCCGTGCGCCACCTCGACCACGTCGTGGAACGGGACCCAGGGGTAGCGCGTGCTGCGGAAGTCCTCGGCGGACACCACCACCCGCCCCCGCGGCAGCGAGGCCGCCACCGTGGCGACGGCCTCCGACGCGGACCCCAGGGTGGCCACACAGGCGGGGTCGACCCCCAGCCAGGCGGCGAACCGCTCGCGGGCCCGACCGGCCGCCGCGTCCCAGGTGGTCCATTCGAACGAGCCGTCCAGCCAGGAGTCCAGCGCCTCCGACAGGCTCCGCACCACCGGGAGGCAGCCGAGCGCGGCGCCCGGGGTGTCGGCCCAGATCACCTGCCGCAGGGCGGGGAAGAGCGCGCGGAAGTCCTCCGGCGTCATCCCGGCACCACCGCCACCGAGGCGATCTCGACCAGCAGGTCCTCGCGGGCCAGCCCGGCCACCACGCACAACGAGTTGACCGGATAGTCCCCCTCGGGGAACCACTCGGCGAAGACCTCGCCGATGCCACGGCGCACGCCGGGAAGCGCCTCCCGGCTCGCGACCATCGTGAACAGGGAGACCAGCCCCTCCGCCGGGGTCCCTCCGGCGTCCTCGACGACGGCGGCGATGTTGCGCAACGCCTGGACGGTCTGCCCGTACGCGTCCGGGGCGACCGTTCCGTCGGGGGCGTTGCCGACCTGCCCCGCGATGTGCAGGACGGCGCCCTCCGGTGAGACGCGCGCCGCGTGGCTGTACGCACCGAGGGGCGGGGCGATCCTGTCCGTGCTCCGCCGCTCGACCGGTGCCGGCTTCCCCACGACGTCCTCCATGTCCCTTCTCGCTTCCGCTCACACCGCCGCCCTGGCTGAGATGTCATCCATGACGTCGGCCAAGATACGCAACGCCTCGTCGGCCTCCTCCTCGGTCACCGTCATCGGCGGCGTGACCCGCAGGACGTTGCCGAGCAGCCCGCCGCGGCCGATGAGCAGGCCGCGCGACCTGCACTTCTCGAGGATGCGCGCCACGAGGGCCGGGTCCGGCCGGGTGGTGCCGGGCGTGACGATCTCGACCCCGATCATCAGGCCCATGCCGCGGACCTCGGCGACGCAGTCGTGGTCCGCCGAGATGCGCTCCAGTCCCTCCCGCAGACGGGCGCCGACGCGGTCGGCGTTCGCCTGGAGGTCGCGGTCCCTGATGACGTCGAGCGTGGCCACGGCGGCGGCGCAGGCGAGCGGGTTGCCTCCCGCCGTGGAGATGGAGTTGGCGCCCAGGCAGTCCATGAGGTCGCCCCTGGCGACCACGCCGCCCATCGCCACACCGTTGGCGACGCCCTTGGCGAAGGCCATCGCGTCGGGGCGCACGCCGAACGCCTGGATGCCGAAGCAGGCAGCGCCCGTCCGTCCGAAGCCGGTCTGGACCTCGTCCGAGACGAACAGGATCCCGTACTCGTCGAGCACCGCCTTCATCTCCATGAAGAAACTCGGCGGTGGCGTGGCGAAACCGCCGGCGCCCTGCACGGGCTCGGCGATGAGGCAGGCCACGTCGCCCGCGGTGGCGGTCTCGATGATCGTGCGCAGCTCCTCCTTGCACGCGGCGACGTACGCGGCGTCGTCCAGACCGCGGAAGGGGCTGCGCAGCCGGTAGCCACTGTGCACGTAGGTGACGTTCAGCGGGCTCAGCGAGGTGGCCGACCATCCCCTGATGCCGGTCGCGGCGACGGTGCCGAAGGATCGCCCGTGATAGCTGCCGCGCAGGGCGAGGACCTGGTTCGAGCGGCGGTACTGCGTCGCGAGCAGCAGGGCGGTCTCGACCGCCTCCGTGCCGGAGTTCACGAAGAAGACCTTGGCGTCGGGGATGCCGCTCGCCGCCGCGATCCGCTCGGCGAGCTCCACCTGCCGCCGCACCAGGTAGAGCGTCGAGGTGTGCAGGATGCGGCCGGCCTGCTCCCGGATCGCCTCCGTTATCTCCGGGATGTCGTGCCCCACCATCGTGGCGAGCAGGCCGCCGAAGAAGTCCAGGTAGCGCCGCCCCTCGCTGTCGAAGACATGGCGCCCTTCTCCGCGTACGAGCTCGATGGGGTCCTCGTAGTAGAGGTTCATCCAGGACGGCATCACCGCGCGGTGGCGTTCGAGGAGTGGTCGCGTGCCCATCGGGCGGCCTCCTTCTGCTGCGGGGGGAGACAGGTGCTGTCCGGTGGAGCGTAGGTGGCCGCGCCGCCCGGCATCCTTGCTGACGGGCGAGATTTCAGATAATCAAAGTCCGTGATGTCCGCTTCGTCCGATCACTTCGGCGGGAAGACCCCGAGCACCCTGTCCACGCTGGCGAGGGGACTGGCCGTCTTCGCGCTGGTCGCCGAGCACGGCGGGGAGCTGACCGCCCGTGACATCAGCGAACGCGCCGGCCTGAGCCTGGGCACGACCTATCACCTGCTCCGGACGCTGATCGCCGACGACTACCTCATCCGCCGCCCCGGCGGCAGGTACGACGTCGGGACGCGGGCGGCCGTGCTGAGCTGGCACGTCCAGCGGCGCGCCGGCCCCGAGCCGGAACTTTCGATCATCCTGAAGGGGCTGCACAGCCGGACCAAGGAGACCGCCTACGTGTCGGGCTGGCGGAGGGGGGAGCTGACCCTCCTGCACTATCTGGCCGGCCCCCAGGCGATCACGGTCGGCAGGCTGGAGGTCGGATTCCGGCAGTCCCTGCACGCGCGGGCCTCGGCCAAGGCGGTGCTGGCGCATCTGCCCAAGGAGCACTGCGCCGAGATCGTGGACCGGCTCCCGTTCGAGCCGCTCACGCCGAACACCATCACCGATCCGGAGGCGTTCCACGTCGAGCTCGGGCGCGTACGCCGGCTGGGCTACGCCCTGGACGACGAGGAGTTCGCCCGGGGGATCAAGTGCGTCGCGGCGGTCTTCTCCGGCCGGGACGGGCTCCCCGCCGGCGCCTTCACGATCTCCGTCCCCGCCGAGCGGTTCGCCGGGAACGAGCAGATGTTCATCCGCGAGGTCATCCTGGCCGCGCAGACGGCGGGCACCCTGCTGCGGGAGGGACGGCTCACCCTTCCCCCCGACTCGGCGCCGGATTTCAAATATTCGAAAACCCGCCGATGACGGCGCGGCGAACCGGGCGTGGCCGCCCATACTCCTCGGGCAAGACCTAGGAGGTACCCGTGAACGACACTCACGGACCGGCCACGCTCGCGCCGCGGCTCACCGACTCCGTACGCCACGCGGTCCAGGAGCTCGCCGACGAGCACCTGGACCTGCTGGCCGAATCCCTGCGCCGCGACACCTCGGGCGGCCACGAGGACCGGGTGGCGCCCCTCTACGAGGAGTACCTGCGCGATCACGGCTGGGACGTCCGGCGCCAGGCCATGATCGAGGACGAGGTGCGGGACGCCGACGCCCGGCCGGGTGAGCGCTTCAACGTCATCGCCTCCCGGCCCGGGGCCCGCGGCCCGCGCGTGGCGCTCAACGGCCACATGGACGTGGTGCCGGCCGCGAACCCGTACGCCTGGACCCATCCCCCGTTCGCCGGCCGGCGCGTGGACGGCAAGGTCTACGGCCGGGGCGCCTGCGACATGAAGGGCGGCATCGCCGCGGGGCTGCTGGCCGTCGCGGCGCTGGACCGGGCCGGGATCCGGCCGCCGCTCGACCTGGTCTGGCACCTGGTCGTCGGGGAGGAGACCACCGGCATCGGTACGCGGGTGGCGCTGCGCGAGGGCCCCGCCCCCGATGCGGCGGTCGTCCTCGAACCCACCGAGAGCCGGATCGTGCCGATCTCCTCCGGACTGCTCTTCTTCTCGGTCACCGTGCACGGCCGGACCGCTCACACCTCCGCTCCGTGGGCCGGAGAGGACGCCTTCGAGCGGCTGATGCGCGTGCGGCAGGCGTGGATCGAGCTGGCCGGGAAGCGGACGGCCGCCTACCGGCATCCGCTGTTCGCCCACCTGCCCTCCGCCATCCCGTTCGCGATCGGCACCGTCTCCGCGGGCGCCTGGCGGGCGGCCGTACCGGACCTGGCCACGATGGCCGGGCGGATCGGGCTCGCCCCCGGAGAGTCCGCGCGGCGGGTGCGGGACGAGTTCGAGGCCGCCGTCGCCCGCGTCGCCGCCGGGGACCCCTGGCTCGCCGAGCATCCCGTCGAGATCGAGTGGGGACACGAACTCCTCGGCTGGGAGACGCCGCGCGAGCACCCCCTGGTCGCGTCGTTCGCGTCGGGCCAGGCGGGGATCGGCGCGTCCGCCCGCGAGCCGCTCGCCTTCACGGCCGGCTCCGACGCCGCCTACTACGGCGGGCGCGGCGTCCCCACCGTGATCTACGGCCCCGGCCGTACGGCGCTGGCCCACGCCGACGACGAGCACGTGACCGAGGCCGACGTCGTCGAGTGCGCCGCGGTGCTCGCTGTGGCGCTGGCGGACTACGCCCGGCGGGCCGCCGCCTGACTCCGGCGGTACGACCCTGTACCGCCCTTTGTGACCAGCGAACGCCAGGAGGTCTCCTTCGCATGCGCTCCGACACCCCGACACTGCTCGGCCACTTCGAAAGGATGCTGCTCATCCGCGGCGTCGAGGACGAGATCGCCCGGCTGCGCGCGGCCGGCGACATGGTCGGCTCGATCCATCTGTGCAGCGGCCAGGAGGCCGTGTACGTGGGAGCCGTCGCCGCCCTCGACCTGAGCCGGGACGCGGTCTTCCCGACGTACCGCGGCCACGGCTGGGCGCTCGCCTGCGGCGTGCCGCCCGAGGCGCTGTTCGCCGAGATCCTCGGCCGCGTCACCGGGATCAACGGCGGCAGAGGCGGATCCGCCTACTTCACCGCGCCCCGCTACGGCATGTACGGAGAGAACTCGATCGTCGGGGCCGGCGCCCCGATCGCCGCCGGCGCGGCCCTCGCGGCCGCCTTCGACGGCAGCGGCCGCGTCGCGGTCGCCGCCTTCGGCGACGGAGCGCTCAACCAGGGCGCGGTCCACGAGGCGATGAACTTCGCCGCCGTCCGCGGCCTCCCGGTCGTCTTCGTCGTCGAGAACAACGCCTACTCCGAGCTCACCCCGATCGCCGACATGACCCGCAACCCCGAGTTGTTCCGCCGCGCCTCCGCGTACGGGATGCCCGGCGGGCGGGTGGACGGCAACGACCCCGACGCGGTGGCGCGGGCGATGGAGACGTGCGTCCGGCGCGCCCGCGGCGGCGGGGGTCCGGCGCTGCTGGAGTGCGTGACGCAGCGCATCGTCGGCCACTACATCGGCGACGCGCAGCACTACCGGCCCGCCGGGGACCTTGACCGGGCCGTCGCCGCGGAGCCCATCGGGCGGCTCGCCGAGCGCCTGACCGCCGAAGGGGTCGCGGCCGGCGAACTCGACGCGATCCGGGCGCGCGTCGCCGACCGGGTCCGGGCCGCCTCCCGCCTCGCCCTCGACTCACCGCCGGCCGACCCGGCGACCGCATTGGAGCACCTCTATGCCTGACCTCACCCTCCTGCCCGCCGGCGCGGCCGGCACCGCGATCGAGACCAAGCGGCTCAGCTATGCCGAGGCCGTCAACCACGCCCTCCGCCGTGCCCTGCGGGAGCGCCCGGAGACCCTGCTCTTCGGCGAGGACGTGGCCAAGCCCGGCGGCGTGTTCGGCGTCACGAAGGGTCTGCACCGCGAGTTCGGCGACCGCGTCTTCGACACCCCCATCTCCGAGTCGGCCATCCTCGGCGGAGCCGTCGGCGCGGCCATGTTCGGCCGCCGCCCGATCGCCGAGATCATGTGGATCGACTTCTCGCTCGTGGCCCTGGACCAGCTCGTCAACCAGGCCCCCAACGTGCGGTACGTCTCGCGCGGCGCCGTCACCGCGCCGATCACCGTCCGCACCCAGGCGGGAAACGGCCCCGGGGCGTGCGCGCAGCACTCCCAGAACCTCGAGGCGTTCTTCGCCCACGTCCCCGGCCTGCGGGTCGGCATGCCGAGCACCGCCCAGGACGCGTACGACATGCTGCTGAGCGCCGTCTGGTGCGACGACCCGGTCATCGTCATCGAGAACCGGACCCTCTACCACGGCGCCAAGTCGGACGTCCGCCTCGGCGGCGAGGTCGGGCCGATCGGCGGCGCGCGGGTCCGGCGCGGCGGCTCCGACGTGACGGTGGTGACCTGGGGAGCCGTGCAGAACCTCGTGCTCGAAGCGGCCGAGGAACTGGCCGCCGAGGGCGTCGAGGCCGAGGTTCTCGACCTGCGCTGGCTCAACCCCCTCGACCTGACCGCCGTCCGGGAGGCCGTGGCCAGGACGCGGCGGCTGGCCGTCGTCCACGAGGCGCACACGTTCGGCGGCTTCGGGGCCGAGGTGGTCAGCCTCGTCGCGGAGTCCGGGCTGGACCTGCTCGCCCCTCCGGTGCGCATCGGCGCCGCCCCGGCCCGCATCCCTTCGGCCGTCTCCCTGGTGCCGGGCGTCCTCCCGACCCGCGCGAAGATCGCGGACGGACTGCGCCGCCTCGTCCGCGGGGAGACCGTCCGCGACGCCGGAGTGCTCCGATGACCGGGCCCGGCGTCACCTGGGGGATGCCCGCCTTCGCGCCGCTCTACGGAGCGGGAGAGGAGCAGGTGACGCTCGACTGGCTGACCGTGGAGTACGCGACCACGCCGGAGATCGTCGGGAGCGTCCTGCCGGCGCCGCTGCGGGCACCGGCGAACTCGGCGGTCATGCTGTGGTTCGCCCGGTTCAAGGACCCCGCCTTCTCCCGCGCCGACGGCACGAGCGAGCGCCGCCCGTCGTACACGCAGGCGGGGGTGTGCGTGACCTGCGAGCACCCGCGGCTCGGGCAGGCGGGCGAGTCCGGCGCGTACGCGGTCGAGACGTTCATCCCGGGCCTGAACTACGGGATCTTCGGGCGGGAGGCGTTCGGGCTGCCGAAGAAGCAGGTGCGCCAGGTCGTCGTCGAGCGCGCCGGCGACGCCGTCACGGCGGGCGTCGTCATGGCCGACGGGGCGCCGCTGCTCGACGTGACCGGAACGGCCGGGCGCTCCGGCCCGGAGTCCGCGGTGCCGTCGTGGATATCGCCGCACTTCACCCTCAAGCTCGTCCCCCGTGCGGACGGCCCCGGCTATGACATCAGCCGGCTGGTGCGCATCCCGTTCGACGTCACCCCTCTCTCACCGGCGAACGGCGGAGAGGCGGAGCTCACCTTCCACCCCCGCGATTCCGATCCCGTGCACCTGCTGCGTCCCGTTTCGACGCCGACGCTCTCCTGGGGCTCGGTCCGCCTCGCCATCCGCTACGGGGTCTACCTCGAACACTGCGACCGCTTCCCCGTGCTCGGCCGGCCCTCCTGGTAGGGCCTCTCTCGGCAATGCCCCGGTTAGGAAGGACATGACATGAGCGGACACCCCCAGCCGCCGGAGGCCGCCCCCAGGCCGTTCCGGAAGGCCGTCGCCGCCGCCTCCATCGGCAACTTCATCGAGTGGTACGACTTCGCCCTCTACGGCTTCTTCGCCAAAGCCGTCGCCGACACCTTCTTCCCCTCCGGCGACGCCCGCGCCTCGTTGCTGCTGACCTTCGCCGTCTTCGGCATGAGCTTCGTCGTCCGGCCGCTCGGCGGGCTGGTCTTCGGGCACATGGGCGACAGGATCGGCCGGCGTGCCAGCATGTCGCTGATCGTCATCCTCATCTCGGTCGCCTCCGCGGCCATGGCCCTCGTGCCGGGGTACGACACGATCGGCATCGCCGCCCCGATCCTGATCTTCCTGCTCCGCTGCGTCCAGGGGATCTCGGCCGGCGGGGAGTGGGCCAGCTCCGCGTCGTACGTCGTCGAGCACGCGCCGCCCGGACGCCGGGCGTTCGCGGGGAGCTGGCAGACGAGCACGATCGCCCTCGGGATGCTGACGGCCGCCCTGTCGGCCGTCGCCGTCTCGCTGACGACGGGCGCCGGGGCCGCAGCGTCGTGGGGATGGCGGGTTCCCTTCCTGGTCAGCCTCCCGCTGGGACTGGTCGGCCTGTACCTGCGGCTGCGTCTCGGAGAGAGCCCGGAGTTCGAGAAGGTCGATCCCGGCGAGGCCGAGCGCCGCCCGCTGCGCGCGGCGCTCAGGCGCGACTGGCGCTCGATCCTGCTGATCGCCGGGCTCACCGCCGCCCCCACCATGTGTACCTACGTCCTGCTCGTCTACGGCCCGACGTTCCTGTCGACCGACCTGGGGATGGACCCGCAGCAGGCCCGCCTCGCCGGGGTCGCGGGCTTCGCCTTCATGGCCGTCGCGGTCGTCCCCGCGTCGATGCTCAGCGACCGCTTCGGCCGCCGGCCGTTCCTGATCGCCGGGGCGATCTGGGTGGCGGTCTCGTCGCTGCTGACGCTCTCCCTGATGCACACGGGCCGCTGGTACCTGGTGGTGGCCGGGCTCATCCTCACGCTCGTCGGAGACGTCATGATGCTGGCCCCGCAACCGGCCCTGTTCTGCGAGCTGTTCCCCACCAGCCGCCGCGCCAGCGGGGTGAGCGTCGGATACAACCTCGGCGTGATCCTCTTCGGCGGCGCCGGTCCGTACATCTCCGGCACGCTCGTCGAGGTCACCGCGTCCACCTACGCCCCCGGGTGGTACCTCATGGGCGGCGCGACGCTCAGCCTGATCGCCGCGGTGATGACCCCCGAGACGCTGCGTACGTCGCTGCGCGACGGCGTGACCCGCCTCGCCGGTGGGCCAGGCCGAGGAGAACGCGCCTCGGGGTCGATCCACGAGATCGCGGAAGCCTGAGGGAGGAGTTCGTGGATCGACCGACGATGCGCGCCGTGGTCCACACGGGAGCGCCAGGCGTCGCCGGATTCCGGACGGCGGTGCTCCCCCGGCCGGAGCCCGGACCGGGCCAGGTCCTGGTACGGATCCGCTGCGCGGCCCTGAACCGGCACGACCTGTTCGTGGCGGCGGGCCGCGACGGCACCGAGCCCCCGCTGGTGGTGGGCTCGGACGGCGCCGGCGAGGTGGTCGCGCTGGGACCCGGTG
Source organism: Microbispora sp. GKU 823 (assembly GCF_002027145.1). Taxonomy (NCBI): domain Bacteria; kingdom Bacillati; phylum Actinomycetota; class Actinomycetes; order Streptosporangiales; family Streptosporangiaceae; genus Microbispora; species Microbispora sp. GKU 823. Next base: position 77,182 of record NZ_MWJN01000035.1, read on the forward strand.
CCTCCGGAGCCGCGGTGGGCGACGAGGTCGTCATCGACCCCACCCTCGGCTGGCCGGCCGCCGACGACGTGCCCGGCGTTCCGCGCCTGCTCGGCGGCCCTCCGGACGGGACCCTCGCCGAGTACGTCGCGGTTCCGGCTGCGAACGCCCATCCCCGGCCCGAGGGCTGGACTGGGCGGAGGCGGCGGCCCTGCCGCTCGTGGCGGTCACGTCGTTCCGCGCCCTGTTCACCCGGGGCGGGCTGCGTCCCGGACAGCACGTACTCGTCCCGGCCGTGTCCAGCGGGGTGGGCACGATGTGCGTGCTGATGGCCCTCGCGGCCGGGGCCCGGGTGACCGCCGTCACCCGGAGCGCCGCGAAGGCCGAGGCGGCCCGGGCCCTGGGCGCCCACGAGGTGGTCGTCGGGGGCGACGGCGGCTATCCCGCGCCGGGCATCCCCGTCGATCTGGTGGTCGACTCGGTGGGGGCGGCGTACTTCGCCTCGCATCTGGCCGCCCTGCGCTCCGGCGGGCGGCTGGTGACCTCGGCGCGACGACCGGCCCCGACGTGTCGGTGTCGTTGCGGGAGCTGTTCTTCCGGCAGATCAGCGTCATCGGCACCTCGGTGGGCAGCTCCGCGGAGTTCGCCGAGGCCATGGCCTTCGTACGACGCCATGACCTGCGGCCGGTGCTCCACGACGTCCGGCCGTTCGACGAGGCCGTCCAAGCCCTGTACGACCTGCGGGAGAGCGGCCACTTCGGGAAGTCCGTCATCCGCGTCTCGGCGTAGATCAGCCGTCCGCTCCCGTCAGGGAGCGAAGGCAGGGGCGCAGCAGGGCGGCGATCTGCTCGGGAGGCGCGTCGCGCAGCTCTTCGAGCTTGAGCAGGTGGCGCCCGAGGACCACGCCGATGAGCACGGCACTGATCACCGAGGCCCGTACGCCCGCGTCGGCGGCGGGGATGGCCTCGGCGAGCTGCGCCCGGTATCGGGCCGCCCCCTCGGCGGCGGCCTCGGAGGCTCCCGGGTGGGTGAGCATCGAGCGCAGGACGGCCAGCGACTCGACCGGCTCGTCGGCCATCGAGGCGGCGAGCCGGTCGAGCATCTCCTCGACGACCTCGTCCGGCCCGCCCGCGAGAGGCCCCGAAGGCCGGGCCCGGGCGACGCGCAGGAAGAGCTCCTCCTTGGAGCCGAAGTAGTGCATGACGAGCCCGGGGTTCACCCCGGCCGCGGCGGCGACGGCCCGGATCGTCGTGTCGGCGTATCCCGACGCGGCGAACAGGCGAGCCGCCTCCTCGAGGATCCTCGCCTCGGTCCTGCGGCGTCGCTCCGCCCGCGTCAGGCGGGCTCCGGCCTCGGTCACCGGTCGATTCTACGGCGATTGATCTCTTCCCGAATTTCGTTGTACGGTCGTTTAGTAAACGCTCGTTCAATGACGGAGGACCCATGGACCGGCCGGCCCCGCGAGACGTCCTCGCCCGCAGACGCGCCCTGATCCTCGACGGCGACCTGGACGGCTTCGCCGCTCTGTTCGCCCCCGACGGGGTGATCGAGCTGCCGTTCGCACCACCGGGGATGCCCGTGCGCGTCGAGGGCCGCGAGGCCATCCGCGCCTTCTCCTCCGGGCAGGCGACCGCGGCGATGCGGATCGAGGACATGTGGACCACCAGCGTCTACGAGACGACGGATCCGGAGGTGCTCGTCGTCGAACTCGAGACCAGGGCCGTAGTGACCGCGACGGGCGCTCCCTATCAGGCCCGGTCTGTGCAGGTGATCCGCATCCGCGACGGACAGATCCTCCTCCTGCGCGACTACTGGAACCCGATGGGCCTCGCCGCCGCGACGCAGGCCTGATCAGGCGGGCGGGGTGGCGGCGGTGTAGGGCGGGAGCGGAAGCCGGTGGCCCAGCAGGAAGGCGCGCACCACTGCGAGATAGACGGCCGGCTGGTCCATGGCGATGGCATGGCCGGCGTGGGGGACGTAGACCAGGGTCGAGCCGGGCAGGGTGCGCCGGCGTCGGAACCGGGGGGCGGGCCGGCGGGGCGCGGCATCGGCCGGAACAGCGGGATCCCGGCCGCCGCGCCGAACACGACGGTGGCGACGGCGGCGGCCAGGGCGGCGGGTCGCCTGCTGCGCCGGAGTCCGAACAGCGCGAGTCCCGCCCAGCACGAAAGAAAGAAGGTCGCGAAGAACGCCACGAGCGCCGCCGCGACCAGCACCGGGACGAGCGCGGTCGCGAAGGCCGCGCAGAAGAAGGCGGCCAGGGCCGCGACGACCGCCGCGACCAGTGCCACCAGGATCGTGAGCACACCGCCGGCGCGCCGGAGGAAGATCGTTGCCATGCCGTCCACGCTAGGTACGCCGTTCGCGCCGTTCCTCCTGCCTGACGACGAACCGCACGGGTCCCGCGCCCCGCCGGACGGCGGGGTCCGTCCCCCCTGCGCGGCGGGGGCCGTCAGCGAACGCCGGGGCGGACCAGCCCCGTCTCGTAGGCGGCGATCGCGGCCTGGACCCGGTCGCGCACGTTCAGTTTGCGCAGGATGACCGCCACATGGTCCTTGACGGTGGCCGGGCTCAGGGACAGCTCCCGGGCGATCTCGGCGTTGCTGCGTCCGCGTGCCACCTGGACCAGGACCTCGGTCTCCCGCGGCGTCAGCGCCGCCGGCGGCGCGGAGCCGGGCGAGCCGCCGGGCGCGGCGGCGTAGTGGTCGATGAGCCGCCGGGTGACGGCCGGGTCGAGGAGGGCGTCCCCGGCGGCGACGACCCGGACGGCGTCGACGACGCGCTGCGGCTCGGCGGTCTTGAGCAGGAAGCCCGACGCTCCGGCCCGCAGCGCGCCGAACACGTACTCGTCCAGGCCGAAGCTGGTGAGCAGCAGGACCCGCACCTCGGGGGCAGCGGCCGTCACCCGCGCGGTCGCCGCGACACCGTCCAGGCCCGGCATGCGGACGTCGAGCACCGCGACGTCCGGGCGCAGGTCGAGGGCCTGCCGCACGGCCGTCTCGCCGTCGCCGCAGTGGGCGCGGCAGGCCCGGGGAGCCGAGGCGGCGCGGACCGATGGTCAGGTCCAGTCCGTCCGGGACGTGGTGCAGGGCGATCGGCGTCTCGTCCTCGATGAGCGCCTCGACGGTGCGGTAGGCGATCACCTCGGCGGACGCGGGCAGAGGGCGTACGGGGCCGGTCACGCGCAGGGCGGCGCGATGACGCGTGGCCAGCGTGCGGACTCCGGCCAGGGTTGGCGGCGGGTCGTCGTCGGCGGGTGCGGCGCGCAGCTCGGTGACCAGGTCCTGCATGACGAGCATCGCCGCCCGCGACCGCGTCAGGACGTCCTGGAGGTCCTCGCGTTCGGCGGCGGAGACCGCGGCACGGACGTGGCCGCATGCGGTGCCACGCAGGCCCCGCAGCAGCCGCGTCCGCTCCGCCCAGGCGATGAAGCGGTGCGCCACGCCGTCCGCGGCCAGCGCCGCCCCGGCGACGGCGGCCACCACGAGCGGCACCGGCCAGCTTCCGGCCGCGCGACGCGCTCTCGACGCTGCCGCGTGGACCAGCAGGAGATCCGCCCACCAGCACCACAGCAGCACGTCGGTTCCGTGGGACGGCGTCCAGCCGTAGTGCTCGCACAGCAGCCACCCCAGCACGACGGCGCAGGCCGCCATCGCCGCCGCGCACGGGGCGCTGCGCCGCCACGCCAGCGGTGCGGCGTGGGCGGCGAGCACTCCGGCCAGCAGCGCGTCGGCCCCGGCGGATCCACGGAACGCGTCCGGCCCTCCGGCGGGAATCAGGCATGCGCCCAGGGGCAGTGCGAACGCCAGGACCACGAGCGCGGCGTCGGCGGAGGCCGGCCCCCGCAGCCGCAGCCAGACCTTGTGTGCGATCGTGCGCGTCCGCCGTCCGGCGGCCCGCGCCCGCACCGGCGGCTCCCCGGCAGCGCCCGGAAGCGACATCCGGGCGAGCCACCCGCCCTCGTGCGGGCCCGCGTCGAACCGTCCGCCCGCCTCGGCCACGGCACGGCGCAGAGCGTCCAGCCCCGTGCCGGTGCCGAGGCCGTCGCCGGCCGCCGTCCCGCCGTTGTCCCTCACCTCGACGAGGAGGACGTCGCCGTCGGCGTCCACTCGTGCCCGCACGGTGGCGCCGACGGCGTACCGGGCGGCGTTGGTCAACCCCTCTTTGAGTACGCGATAGGCGAGCGCCGCACCTTCCCGCGTGACGACCCGGACGCCGCGGCGGTAGTCGGCCTGCGCGAACGCGGCGGCGAGGGCGTCCAGCTCATGGAGGGTGCGTTCGGGGTCGAGCGACGCGCCGAGAGCGTCGAGTTCCGCCAGGGCGGCGCGTCCGGCCTCCGCGGCGTGCCGGAGCGCGGCACCCGCCGTCACCACAACCCCCGGTGAGACGGTCGCCCCGGCCACATCGTGCAGCTCGGCGGCGAAGCGCGCCCCGCTCGGCCCGTGCCGCGTCGCGCCGGGGACGGCCGCCCGCGTGCCGCAGGAAC
>NZ_MWJN01000036.1:0-81640 GCF_002027145.1 Microbispora sp. GKU 823
GAAAAGAAATCCGCAAGAATCTTGTGCGGATACGCTGCAATTACGGTGCAACTTGCACGAGCGGGCGCGGTAATCTCGGACAGGGCGCCCCTCACCCGCGCGCCCGATCCGCCAGGGCGCGCGCCCACCATCCGGGGCGGGGCGTCGCCGGTGGCGAGCGGCCGGGGCGGCCAGGTCGCGCTGATCTCGGCGGGCCGCCGGGGCGCGGGCAGCACGAGGTCGAGCCCGGGGTCCTGGGCCAGGATGTCCGACTCCAGCTTCCGCAGCGCCGGCCCGGGGTCGATGCCCAGCTCGTCGGACAGGATCGTGCGGGCCGGCGCAGTGCGGCGAGCGCGTCGCCCTGCCGCCCGCACCGGTACAGGCCGAGCGCGAGCAGCCGCCAGCCCTCCTCGCGCAGGGCGTGCTCGGTGGTCAGCGCCTCCAGGTCGGGCACGGTCTCGGCGTGCAGGCCCATCCGCAGCCCCGCGTCGGCGTGCCGCTCCCTGGCCACCAGGCGCAGCTCGCTCAGCCGCGCCACCTCCGCCTCCGCCCAGGACTGGTCGGCGAAGTCCGAGTACGGCGTGCCCTGCCAGAGCGCGAGCGCCGAGTCCAGCCGGGCCCGGGCGGCCTGCGGGCTCTCCTCCAGCCGCTCTCCGGCCGAGCGGACCATGGCCTCGAAGCGCAGCGCGTCCACCTGTTCGGGGGCGGCGCGCAGGGCGTACCCCGACGCGACGGTCACGAGCAGGCGGTTGGGCCCGCCGCGCGGGCGGTTCGGCTCGAGCACGCGGCGCAGCCGGGAGATGTAGACCTGTAACCCCGACTGGGCGCCCTTGGCGGTGTCGTCGTCCCACAGGTCGAACAGCAGGGTGTCCACGGGCACGACCTGGCCGCGTGCCACGAGCAGACGGGCCAGCACCGCGCGCTGCCGCAGCCCGCCGAGGTCGAGCTCGTCGGCGCCGGCGTGCGCCCCCACCGGTCCGAGGACCCGGAACGACACCGGGCTCGTCGGCGGGCTCATCGGGCGCTCCTCCGCTGTCGTGCGTCGTGCCTGCCGGCCGCCGCTGGTCGTCCTATCTCAGGCGTCACCGTATGCGCGCCCGCGAAGGGGCACAAGGCATTCACCAACCCGGACACCCTCACCTTCTCGCCCCGCGAGTGTAGGAGATCGGCAGGGTGACCCGCAGTTGATCAGCGGACGCGGGTGCGGTGCGGGGAGGCGGCCGATCCCGCCTCCGCGGCCGCGGCGCGGGTCTCCCGCCTGCGCAGCAGGGCCCATCCGCCGAGCGCGAGCCCGCCCCACGGGATCTCGATGGTGTAGGTCCAGAAGCCGAACAGCACGGCGGCCGCGGTGGCCCCGCCGGCGGGCTGGCCGAACGCCCCGATCAGCAGCGTGGCGACGCCCCCCTCCATGATCCCCGCCCCGCTGGGCGTGACGAGGGCGCTGGTGAGGACGCGGCTCAGCGCGAAGACGGCGACGGTCTCGGCCGGTCCCGGATAGGAGTCGGTGGCGACCAGGCAGGCGGCCATGATCAGGCACTGCAGGACGAGGAAGGCGACCATCCCGAGCGACAGGCCCGCCCACCGGCTGTGGATGATGTCGGCCGTGTCCCTGCGCAGCCGTTCGATCGCCGCCGACGCCGCGTGCTCCGCCGGGCGGAACCGCGGGGGCGCGAGCCGTACGATCCCGTCGAGGACGCGGCCGAGGACGGCGGCGGCGCGGTCCCAGTACAGCGCCGTGGCGACGACGGCGACGAGGACGAGGATCGAGACGGCCCCGACCCAGCCCGCGTTGGCGACCGTGGGATTGGTGGCCTTGCCCGCGATCAGCAGGCACAGGATCCCCACGGCGGGCAGGATGAACCGGAACAGCGAGTTCCAGATGCCGGTGACCAGCGTGTAGACCACGATCGGCCGGTTGGCGAAGCCCCAGCCGCGGGTCATGCCGAACGTCAGGGCCACGCCCGCCGCCCCGCCGAACGGCAGCAGGTTGCTGACCGCGCTTCCCGCCGCGTTGAGCGTGAGCGCCTGGATGTGCGTGAGGCCGGGCAGCGCGGAGGTCATCACGAACGTGTACGCCCACAGGCTCGCCAGCCACAGGACGGTCATCAGCGCGATCATCTGCCATCCGAGACCGCCGAACTGGTGGCCGATCTCGGTCCAGCTCACGGTGGCGCCGGTCAGCGTGTGCACGATCTCCGGGAGATAGAGCACCAGCGCCGCGGCCAGCCCGAGCGACACCACAGACAGCGCGATCTGCAGCCACTTCCTGTTCACCCGCGTACGCCCCCAGTCCGGTGTCGGTCCTCTCCAGTCTGCCGGGCCTCGGGGGCGGCCGTATCCTCCTGGCGGAGGATCACGACCCTTAAGGGAGTGTCTGCGGGCTGCCGTCGAACGGATGCCGCAGGCGGGTGCCGCGGGGCAGGCCACGGCGTACGTACCACTCGGTGCCGAAGACGAAGCGGTAGGCGAATCCGGGGATCTTCAGCATCGCGCCCAGCGTCCGGTCGCCGTCGCCACCGGTGGCCTGGGTGGCGTGGGCCGCCATCGCCGCCCGCTTGGCCTTGGCGTACTTGCGCACGTTGACCCGGTGCGTGATCGCGTCCCGGGGCGAGTAGGCGCGTTCGAAGCTCCGCACGTCGATCGCCGGGTAGAACCGGGAGGCCAGCCGTACGCCCCTGAGCAGCAGGTCGCGGTCGACCGTCGCCTCCAGCACGATGGGCGTCCCGGCGATCTCGGCGGCCCGGCTGCCGACCCGGTAGACCTGCACGTGGTCGGGGTGGCCGTAGCCGCCGGCCGGGTCGTAGATCGTGAGCAGGTCGGCCGTCTCCTCCTTGAGCACCGCGGCCAGCCGTTGCGCCGCCTCCTCGATGTCGGCGTCGATGAACGCGTTGTCCGGCCGGTCGTCGGCCACGCCGCCGTCGATCGCCAGGCCGGAGTCGCCGTAGCCGAGCAGCACGACCCGGGCGCAGCCCAGGGCCGCGGCCGAGCGGTGCAGTTCGTCCATGCGGGCCCTGCCCAGTTCCTCGCCGTGCGGGAGGTCGGCGAGGCCGCGCTCGCCGGCCGTCGCGACGACGAGCACCACGCGGTGCCCCTCGTTGGCCAGCATGGCCATGGTCCCGGCGGTCAGCAGCGCCTCGTCGTCGGGATGGGCGTGGAAGAACACCGCCGTCCTCATCGCGCCCCACGGAACGTCGTCATCGCGTGCTCCACTCGTCTGCGCCGCCGGTTCCGCCCATGATCCCACGTGGCCCGGGTCGCGTGACGCGGCCCTCCCCGTGAGCAGTCCGGATGGGCGTGCGGTTTGATGGGCGTGGCGCGCTCTGACACGCTGACCCGGTGAGGATTCTTCACGTCAGCGACTGCTACCTGCCCCGGCTCGGAGGGATCGAGGTGCAGGTCGCCGACCTCGTCAGGGCTCAGCGTGAGGCGGGCCACACGGTCGAGGTGGTGACGGCGACCCCGGGGGAGCGGCTGCCCGGAGTGCACCGGGTGGTCGCGAACCTCCCGTTCGACCTGCCGGTCCATCCGCGCGGCACGGGGCACCTGCTCCGGATCATGACGAGCGGACGGTTCGACGTGGTGCACGTCCACACGGGAGCGGTCTCGCCGTTCGCGTGGATGGGAGTGCGCGCGGCGGTCCGGGCCGGGCTCCCGGTGGTCGCGACCGTCCACAGCATGTGGGACCCGGTCACCCGGGGCGTCTACCGGGCGCTGCAGGCGGCCTTCGAGTGGCGGCGCTGGGGCCTGGTCCTCACCGCCGTCAGCGAGGCCGCCGCGCGCCCCATCCGCGCCGTCGCCGGACCCCGGGTGCCCGTGCAGGTGGTGTCGAACGGCCTTGACGTGACCTCGTGGCGGCCCGAGCCCGGCGCCGTACGGGACGCCGGGGACGAGACGGTGCACGTGGTGGCGGTGGGCAGGCTGGCGCCGCGCAAGCAGCCGTTGCGGCTGCTCAAGCTGATGGAGACGGCGCGCAACCGGGTGCCGAGGGACATCGCGATGCGCGCGACGATCGTGGGCGACGGCCCCGCTCGTGGGCGCATGGAGCGCTACCTGCGGGCGCGCCGGATGGGGTGGGTGTCCCTGCCGGGCAGGTACAGCCGGGAGCAGATCAAGGATCTGCTGGCCGTGGCCGACGTGTTTGTGGCCCCGGCCCCGCGCGAGTCGTTCGGCCTGGCCGCGCTGGAGGCCCGCGCGGCCGGCGTGCCGGTGGTCGCGCGGGCGCAGAGCGGCGTGGCCGACTTCGTCAGGCCGGGCAAGGAGGGCCTGCTGGGCCGCACGTTCGACGACCTCGTCGCCTCGGTCGTGCGGCTGGCTCGCGACTCCGCCCTGCGTCAGTCGATCGCCGAGCACAACCGGGAGACGGAGCCGGTCCGGTGCTCCTGGCCCGCCGTGCTCGAGGGCTTCGCCCACTGCTACGAGCTGGCCAGGAACTGATCCGGGCCACCGGGGTCTAGTAGGGGAGGACCCTTCCCGAGGGGGTGCGCAGGTCGACCGGGGCGGGAGTTCTCGGTGGCCGCGGTCGCGGCACGATCTGCACCTTCTTCATCGGGGCCCTCCTTTCGGCGGTGTCCGTCAGCTGGTGCCGTCATGATTCCCATGAATTGGCCGAAATTATCCTCCGCGCGTCAGTTCTTGTTCTTGTAACGTGCGCTTCTCGGTCATCCGGGCGTCGCAGGCGGCCGTCGGAACTACTCGCAGGCCGTGGTCCTGTCCGCGCCGGGGCCGCCGTTGCAGTCGTCGGTGCCGGCCCCGCCGTTGAGGCCGTCGCCGCCGCTGCCCCCGTTCAACTCGTCGTTGCCGGCGTTGCCGCTCAGGTCATCGTGGGCGCGCGCCGCCGTTGAGCTCGTCGTCGCCCGCGCCCCCGCGCAGTTCGTCGTCCCCGGGGCCGCCGTTGACCTCGTCGTTCCGGCGTCACCGCGTACGTCGTCCGCGCCCTGCCGCCGTCGAGGGCGTCGTCGTCGTTCCGCCGCGCAACACGTCGTCGCCGGCCTCGCCGCGCAGGCGGTCGTGCCGTCCCGCCGCGCAGGTCGTCGTCGCCCCGCCGCCGCGCAGGTCGTCCCTGCCGCGCCCGCCCCTGAGCTCGTCGTCGCCGTCGCCGCCGTACACCACGGTGGGCAGGGGGACGTTGATGTCCGCCGCGATGACGACGACGTCGTCCTCGTCACCGGCCACGACCTTGATCTTCTTGATCACATTGCCCACCAGGACGGCCTCCCCACCGCGGGGATCGGGGCTGCAGCCCTTGATCGGGCCCGCCTCGTCCTGCACCGCCAGGGAGTAGCCGGTGAGCCCGGGCGCCTGGACGGTCACCTCGTTGGCCACCCCCGGCGTCGCCGTATAGATGAGCGTCGTCTGGGAGACCGTGCACGTGCCGGCGTAGGCGGGCTCGGCCGCCGCGGCGCCGGCCGGGGGAAAGGCGAGCGCCAGCACCGCCGCCGGTGCCACGAGCAGCCGTCGGCGTGCGAACAGATGACTGGTCATCGGGGAGTCCCTTCCTACGAACCGGGGCAAAGTGAACCTCAGGGTTGTACGCATCGTGAGACGGGTCAATAGACGGCACGGCGGGAAAGGGAACGGTCCAAGTCGCGGGGCCGGGCCGGCCGGGATGTGAGCGCTCACCCACTGGCCGGGCGATCAAGATCTATCTGATAAGCGCGGCGTGCTCGATTTGGCGCCGTTTCGCGAGCGCCCTCTCGATGTGCTGCTCCATGATCCGCGCGCGTTCGTGATCTCCCTGCCGGGCGCTGGCGGCGGCGAGATTACGGACCACCCGGAGTACGGCTCCCGCGACTTCCTGCAGATGCGTTTCCCGATGCCAGGTCTCGCTGAGCGGATCGAGGCCGAGGACATTCAGCATGGCCCGGACCGACCGGCATTTCCGGGTGGCCCGTTCGCGGTCCCCTGCCGCCAGTGCCGCGTTGCCCTCGGCCACCGCGCCGTGCACGGCCGCGAGGGCCTGCGGCACGTTCAGGTCGTTGTCCATGGCCTCGCTGAACTGCGGGGGAAGGGACGCGGCGGAGTCGGAGCCCACCCGCAGCACGAACCTCTCGACACGCCGGTAGGCCGCCGCCGCCTCGTCGAGGGCGTCGGGGCTGAATTCCACCGGCGACCGGTAATGGGCCGCCGCCAGGTAATAGCGGAGTTCGGCCGGCCGTACGCGGTCGAGCAGGGCGGGGACGGCCAGCGGATTGCGGAGGTGTTTGCGTATCTTCTCGCCCCGGTGCGTCACCGGCCCGTTGTGCAGCCAGAATCGTGCGAATGAATCCCCGGCGGCCCGCGACTGGGCCATCTCGTTCTCGTGGTGCGGGAATATGAGATTGGCCCCGCCGCCGTGGATGTCGAATTCCGCGCCCAGATATCTGCGGGCCATCGCGGAACATTCCAGGTGCCACCCTGGGCGCCCCTCGCCCCAGGGTGAGTTCCACACCGGCTCGCCGGGTTTGGCGCTCTTCCACAGCGCGAAATCGCGCGGATCGCGTTTTCCGTGCTCGTTCTCCTCGGCCGCCCGCAGATGCCTTGCCTGCTGGCGTGAAAGCGACCCGTAATGCGGGTAGGAGCCCACCGAGAAATAGACGTTGCCGTCGGACTCGTAGGCGTGCCCGGACGCGACGAGCTGCTCGACCATCTCGATCATCTCCGGGATGTGTCCCGTCGCCCGCGGCTCCACGCTGGGCGGAAGGCATCCCAGGGCGGTGTACGTGCGGACGAAGGCGCGGTGGACGGGATCGGTGATCCGCCACCAGGGAACGCCCTCGGAAATGGCCCGGTTGATTATCTTGTCCTCGATGTCGGTGACGTTCCGGCAGAGCAGGACCTCGTATCCGCTGATTTTCAGCCAGCGGTGCAGGATGTCGAAATTCACCTGCGACCTGAGCTGCCCCACGTGCGGCGGAACGACGACGGTGGGACCGCAGAGATAAATCGACACCATTCCAGGAATTCGGGGGACGAAATCGCGGACGGCGCGGCGATGCGTATCGTAAAGGCGAAGACCCACCTAGCCGAGGGTAAGCGACTTATCCGCTCGCTGTCGATAGCGCGGGCCGACCCCGGCCCGCACAGCGGGAAATGGCGATTGTGAGGCCGGGGAATAAGGACGATCCGCCCGCTGGTTGGGGCAGGCATGGAGTCGACGAAACGGGGCCGCGTCCGGGTGGAGACGACGGCCAAGCGCGTGCGCGTCTACGTCGAGGGCCGGGCGGTGGCCGACACCACCCGGGCCCTGCTGGTCTGGGAGGCCCCCTACTACCCGACGTACTACTTCCCGGCGGACGACGTCCGCGTGGAGGAGCTGAAGGCCACGGGAGAGACGCGGCACTCGCCCAGCAGGGGCGACGCGGCGGTCCATGACGTGGCCGGCCGGCCGGGCGCCGCCCTCGTGTACGGGGACGACGCGCCGCTGGAGCAGATCCGGGGCCACGTCCGGTTCGACTGGAACGCGATGGACAACTGGTTCGAGGAGGACGAGGAGGTCTTCGTCCACGCCCGCGACCCGTACACCCGGGTGGACATCCTGGCCAGTTCGCGCCACGTCCGGGTGGAGGTGGGCGGCGTGACCGTCGCGGACTCGCGCAGCCCGCGCATCCTGTTCGAGACCGGCCTGCCGCCGCGCTACTACCTGCCCAAGACCGACGTGCGGCTGGACCTGCTGCGCCCGTCCGAGACCGTGACGCACTGCCCGTACAAGGGCCGCGCGGTGTACTGGTCGGTCGGCGAGGACGAGTCCGGCAAGGACCTCGTCTGGTCGTATCCCACGCCGCTCCCGGAGTCCCAGAAGATCGCCGGGCTGGTCGCCTTCTACGACGAGAAGGTGGACGTGTACGTCGACGGCGTCCTCCAGGACCGCCCGAAATCCAAGTTCGCCTGACCCCCGCTGCCGCTGAGGCGAGGCCTCAGCGGCGGATGACGTGCAGGACGCTGGCGATGCGCTCGGCGGCGGTGACCACGTCGGAGGCGTGCCCGATCCGGCCGGCCCAGGACAGCCAGTACCACCACTCGCCGTCGCTGGCGTTGGACGCGAGCACGTCCTCGGCCATCGTGGGCTCCATGGGGTTGATGACGCGCAGACGCGGATAGAGGCCGGCCGGCGCCGTCAGGCGTACCTGGAAGGAGTGGGCCTCGAGCTGCGCGGCGAGCCTCTCCAGGTGGTCCATCGCCTCGCTGCGGTCTACCGTCGTCATGGTCAGCCTCCGGGGAACGTCAGGACCTATCACCGGAAAGGGTGAACCCGCAACGACCCACCGGCAATCGCGCGGATTCCCCGAAACCGTGCAATAACCAGGGAACTAACCCGGATTCCGTGGAACACACGCGGGTTCGCGAACACGAAGGCATAACAGTCCCGGGGGGTTGTGTGCCTGCGCGTTTACCGTGGGGAAACAACCGTAAACGGGGACCGCTTCACCAGTGGAGGGCGTGCACATGGCCCGCGGAGAGCACTCACCCGCTTGCGCGCGTCGCTGGCGCGAACAGGCACAGGTACGGCAGTGGACGCTCTGGCAGACCGTCCAGGCGATCCACGGGTGTTGCGGCGTCAGCCTGCTGAAGGCCCACCGGCTCGGCCGGGGGTGGTCGGCCCGGCAGGCCATCGAGGAGCTGGAGCACCTGTGCGAGCAGCAGAACCTCGGCCACCCGCGGGCAAGCATCGACCTGCTGAACGCCTGGGAGAACAACCGGGCCCGCCCGCGTCCCCAGACCATCGACCTGCTGGCCCGGCTCTACCGGGCCAACGCCGTACGGCTCGGCCTGGCCGCCGATTACTGCGAGGACCCGGGCGGGCAGAAGATCGTCGTGGTGGGGCCGGGCCAGACCGCCGAGCAGGCCCGGGCCGAGGACCCGGCCGCCGACGACGCGGAGCGCCGGGCGCTGTTCCACCAGGCGATGCTGATGGGCACGCCGAGCGGCCGGTTCTTCGCGGAGATCGAGGGCCTGCGCCACGACCTCGACCGCACGCTGGCCGGGGGCACGGTGAGCGAGGACCAGCTCGACCGGCTGGACGAGCAGGTGCTGCGCTACCGCAGGGAGTACATGACGACCCCGCCGACGCCGATGCTCTGCCGGGTCATGCTGGAGATCTCCGACGTGCGCCGGCTGAGCGCCGTCCGCCAGCCGTCGTCGGTGCAGCGCCGCCTGCTCACCGCGACCACGATGCTCACCCTGCTCGCCGCCGACGCGCTGATGAAACTGGGTGACACCCGCCAGGCCCACGCCTGGTACGGCACCGCCCGCGCCGCCTCCGACGACGTGGGCGACCTGCGGCTGCGTGCGCTCGTGCGGGCCCAGCAGACCATGCTCCTCTACTACTACGGCGACCTGAACGAGACCGTGCGGCTGGCCCGCGAGGCGCGGATGCTGGCCGGCTCGGCCCCCAGCTCGCCGGCGGCGCTGGCGGCGGCGGCCGAGGCCCGCGCGCTGGCCAGGATGGGGGACGGCAAGGCCGCGAGGATCGCGCTCGCCGAGGCGGAGCAGATCTTCGCCCGCATGCGCGGCATCAGCCAGGACGACCTGGCCTTCGTCTTCACCGAGAAGCGGTTGAAGTTCTACCGCACCGGCACGCTGATCGAGCTGGGGGACGCCCAGCAGGTGCAGGGCATCGACGGGTTCCCCCCGGGCTTCCAGACCATCGACCCGGCGCTGATCCTGCTCGACCAGGCGAGCCACCTGGCCAGGAACGGCGACCACGAGGAGGCCTGCAGAATCGCGGCGGACGCGCTGCGGCAGGTGCCGGCCGAGCACCGCACCTCGATCGTCGTCACCCGGGCCAGGGCCCTGCTGGCCGACGCCGACCCCGCGCTGCCCGCCGTACGGCGCCTGCGGAGGGTGCTGTCGGAGTCGTCGCCCACGCTCGCCCTCAGCGGGCTGTTCCCCGCTGCGGACCTCCCCGTCGCCGAGAACGCCGAGAACGCCTGAAACCGCCATGAGGACGATGGAGCCGGCACCGCTGGCCGAGGAGGCGTTCGGGGTCCTGCGCGAGGTCTGCGCGAAGATCGGCGTGGACGCGCGGGGCGCGCGGCTCCTGCGGCTGCGCAGCAACGCCGTCTTCAAACTGCGAGGGGACACGGCGCGCGGGGAGATGGTGGTGCGGATCGCGACCGCGCCGGACGCGCTGACCCGGCTGCCGGTGGTCGTGGCGGTCGCCCGCTGGCTCGCCGACCGGGGCTTCCCGACCGTGCGGCCCGCCGACGAGATCGCCGACCAGCCGATCGTGCACGACGGCCGGGCGGTCACCTTCTGGCGGTACGTCCCCTCGCGCGGCCGCCCGACGACCCGGCAGCTCGGCCGGGTGCTGCGCAGCCTGCACCGCGAGCCGGTGCCGCCGGTGGGGCTGCGGACGCTCACCGACCCGCTCGCCGAGGTCCGGCACGCGGTGGAGCACCGGGCCGAGGTGCTCACCGCCGGCCAGCGGTCCTGGCTGAGCGACCGCATCGAGGAGCTCACCGGGCGCTGGCGCGACCTGGACACCGGCTCGCCGGTGCTGCTGCACGGCGACGCCTGGATCGACAACCTGCTGCGCTGCCAGGACGGGCACGTGGTGCTGTGCGACTGGGACGGCGTGGCCGTCGGCCCGCGCGAGTGGGACCTGGTGCACACCTACCACGGGCAGCGCCGCTTCGGCCTGTCGGCGGCCGACGTGGACGAGTTCGCCCGCGCGTACGGCTCGGACCTGCGGCTGTGGCCCGGCTACAGCACGCTGATGGAGGTGCGGGACATGTACGCCGTGGGCATCCATATCCGCAACGCCTCCGGCGACCCGTTCTCCCGGCAGGAGCTGCCCCGGCGGCTCGACTCGCTCACCCGCGGTGACGGGCACGCCCGCTGGTATATGGCCGCACCGGCATAGCCTCGGGTAATCGCGGGTACTCTCCGTACAGGCTGCGAGTGTCGCAGTGGACAATTCCTGAAAACATGGTTTGTAAAAAGCGCACCCGGGTCATCCCGGCGGCGGATATGCGCGCACTTCCAGCGTCTCACGCGGTCGCGCAACGAATCCGCTACGCAGCCTCATGCTCCCGACCTGGGAACATGGCGTAGCTTCCAAGAAGGAGAAGCAGTTGTCTGAAGGCACTGTCAAGTGGTTCAACGCCGAAAAGGGCTTCGGTTTCATCGCTCCGGACGACGGCACCGCTGACGTGTTCGTTCATTATTCGGCGATCAACTCGAACGGTTACCGTACGCTGGACCAGAACCAGAGAGTCAGCTACGTGACCGTTCAGGGCAACAAGGGACCGCAGGCCGAACAGGTCACGCCGCTCTAGGACGTGACACACGGTGACATCGCGGCCGTGACCGGCCGCGCCGGCGGTACCACGTCGGCCCGCGCCGCTCCGGCGGCGCGGGCCCGATGTTTTGCCGTTCTTTTACCGGGCATCGGGAACGGTCATGAGACTGAGCATGACCTCCGATCTGTGGTGGAAGAACGCGGTCGTGTACTGCCTCGACATCGAGACCTTCGCCGACGGCAACGGCGACGGGATCGGTGACTTCAGGGGCGCGATCCAGCGCATCGACCATCTGGACCGGATGGGCGTGACGTGCATCTGGCTGATGCCGTTCTTCCCGACGCCGGACAAGGACGACGGCTACGACATCACCGACTTCTACAGCGTCGATCCCCGCCTCGGCACGCTCGGCGACTTCGTCGAGTTCATGCGGGTGGCCAGGGACCGCGGCATCAGGGTCATCGCCGATCTCGTGGTCAACCACACCTCCGACCAGCATCCCTGGTTCAAGGAGGCGCGCTCCAGCCGGGACTCCCGCTATCGGGACTGGTACATCTGGTCCGACAAGCCGGAGCCCGACGATCCCAAGGGCATCGTGTTCCCCGACAAGGAGGACAGCCTCTGGGAGTACGACGAGAAGACCGAGCAGTACTACTTCCACCGGTTCTACCGGTTCCAGCCCGACCTGAACACCACCAACCCCGAGGTGCAGGACGAGATCTCCCGGATCCTCGGGTTCTGGATGGAGCTGGGCCTTTCCGGCTTCCGGGTGGACGCCGTGCCGTTCCTCGTCGAGCAGGTCACCGACAGCGGCGACCTGCCCGACCCGCACGAGTTCTTCGCCTGCCTGCGGGCCTTCCTCAGCCGCCGCGACGGCAGCGCCATCCTCCTCGGCGAGGTGAACCTGCCGTACGACGACCTGGTGCGCTACTTCGGCAACGATCTCGGCGACGAGATCACGATGTGCTTCGACTTCATCACCATGCAGCGGACGTACCTGTCGCTGGCCCGCCAGGACTCCGGCCCGCTGGCCGCCGCTCTGCGGGAGCGCCCCAAGGCGCCCAGGGACTCCCAGTGGGCGACGTTCGTCCGCAACCACGACGAGCTCACGCTCGACAAACTGAGCGACGCCGAGCGCGAGGAGGTCTTCGCGGCCTTCGGCCCGGACAAGAACATGCAGCTGTTCGGCCGGGGCCTGCGCCGGCGCCTGCCCACCATGCTGGGCGGCGACCTCGACCGGATCAAGATGGTCTACAGCCTGCTGTTCTCCCTGCCGGGCACCCCGGTGCTCTTCTACGGCGAGGAGATCGGCATGGGGGAGAACCTGGAACTGGAAGGCCGCCAGGCCGTCCGGACGCCCATGCAGTGGACCCCGCACCGCAACGGCGGCTTCAGCGACGCCGACCCCTCGAAGGTGCAGATCCCCATGCCCACCGGGGACTACGGCCCCGAGAAGGTCAACGTCAGCGCGCAGGAGCGCGACCCCGACTCGCTGCTGTCGTGGATCACCCGGCTGATCCGCCACTACCGCGACTGCCCCGAGTTCGCGTGGGGCGAGTACGCGGTGCTCGACACCGGCGTGGACGCCGTGTTCGCCCACCGCGCCGACTGCGACGGCGAGACGGTCGTGGCCGTGCACAACCTCGGCGAGACCGAGGTCGAGGTGGAGATCGGGCTGGACGGGCTCGACTCGTCCAAGGTCCTGACCGACCTGCTGGTGGACGGCACGGTCGAGATCTCCGACGACGGCCGGGCCCGCTTCCCCATGGGCAGGTACGGCTGCCGCTGGTTCCGCGCCTCCACCCCCGAGACGGCCCCGGCCGATTCCGCCGACGTCTCCTAAGGGATCCCTCAGGGGCGGCTCGGGTGGATCTCCGATGGGCCGCCGCCCTCCCCACGGCCAGAGTGAAGAGCCATGGGGATGGTCTTGGGATACGTGCTGGTGGCGACCGGCGCCGTCGCGATGTTCGCGTTACACCTGGTGGCCGGGCTCGACCCGCTCACGGCCATGATCAGCGAGTACGTCTTCGCGCCGCACGGATGGCTGCTGCCGGTCTCGCTGACGTCGATCGCCGCGGGCTCGGCCGTGCTCGCCGTACGGCTGGCGCGGCTGGACCGGCGCGCGGCGCTGCTGGTGGGCGTGTGGAGCGCCTGCCTGCTGCTGGTGGCCGGGTTCCCGACCGACCGGCCGGGGCTGTCGCTGTCGCTCTCCGGCGGCATTCACCGCTATGCCGCCTTCGCCGCTTTCGTCAGCCTGCCGCTGGCCGGGCTGCTCGTCGCCCGGACCACCCGTTCCCGTCTGGTGCGCGTGCTGTGCGCCGTCGCGCTCGGCTCGCTGCTCCTCGTGGTCCTGCCGTACGCCTTCCGGATGCTGCACCTCGACCCCGGCACGGTGCCGGCCGGGCTCACCCAGCGCCTCACCGTTGTCTCGGAGGTGGCGGCGCTGGTGAGCATGTCGATGTCGGCGGCAAGCTTGACGGCAAGGTCAGCCGCCGCAGCTCTGGTAGGTGAAGGTGCCGGCCCTGACCTTGTAGGAGTCACGCACCCGGGTCTTACCCGTCCGGGTGTCGACCCTGAGGATGGTCACGTGGTCGACCTTGGCCGAGCGGATGAGGTGGAGCGTGACCTCGTGCTCTCCGGTCCAGTCGATCATCTCGACCGCGGCGTCCGACGGCAGGGAGAAGCCGACGGAGCCCGTCGTCTGGTCGGTGGTGGCGTCGTAGAAGCGCAGCCGCGCCTTCTTGCCGGCCCCGGTGACGAACGCGACCGTGCGGTCGTCGGAGGACAGCGCCCACGGTACGTTGGCGGCCACGATCTGGGGCGGGACGACGCGGGCAAGCTCGTCGCCCTCGGTGTCGTAGACGCCCAGCTCGGTGGTGTTCTCGTCGGTGTCCTGCTCCACGAGGACGGCTGAGCCGTCGCCGCTGAAGCCGCTGAACGTGCCGAACGCCGTGATCGTGCCGGTCTCGCGCGCCCCCGGGACGTCGAAGATCCGGGCCCTGTTGCTGCCGTCCTTCACGCTGTAGCCCAGGATCAGGCGGGCGCCGTCCTGGGAGAGCCGCACCCAGGCGTCGTCCATGCCGACGCCGCGGGGGAGAAGCTTCTTCGGCATGACGTGCACAGGACCCATGGCGTGCGCAGAGCCGTGGAACTCGCGCACCACCAGGCGGTGGTCGGACTTGCGGAAGTAGGCCACCGACTCGCCGTCGCCGCTCACCGAGAGCGGGGCCTGCATCTCCTTGTTCGGCTTGCCCTTGGCGGTCAGCGGCCACACCATCGCGTCCTTCAGCGTCACCCGCTTGCCGTCGAGCAGGTCCAGCCGCCAGGTGTGGCACGGCGTCGTGGCGCCGTCCTTGGCCGTGCAGGCGTCCACCGAGGCGTAGCGAATCGAGTGGTGTGCGGCCGCGGCGGCGGGCGTGGCCGCCGCGGAGATCGTGAGCGTGGACAGGGCGAGGCCGATCAGCCCCAGCGTGATCGGCAGGGTGGGGTGCCGCATGACTGTCTCCTTTCTGGGAGGTCATGCATTGGACCCGCCCCGGACCTCTCCGGTTCGTCACAAGTCGATTGCGTACGCCTGGCCGTCGAGCATCTCGAGCGCGTCCTCGATGGCCCGGTGGAAGGTCGGATAGGCGTACATCATGTGCCGCAGCCGCGTCGTGGGGATCTCGTTCTGCACCGCCACCACCAGCGCGCCGAGCACCTCCCCGCCGACCGGCCCGGCGCTCGTGGCGCCGACCAGCACGCCGCGCCGCGCGTCCTCCACCAGCTTGACGAAGCCCTCGTGCCCGGCCCCGTGGATCCAGCCCCGGGCCGACTCCTCGACGGAGGCGAAGCCCACCCGCACGTCGAGCCCGGCCTCCCGGGCCTCCCGCTCCGTCAGGCCGACCGAGGCCACCTCGGGGTCGGTGAACGTGACCCTGGGCACCGCCCGGTAGTCGGCCGGAGGGCCGCCCTCGCCGAGGATGTCGCGGGCCGCGATCCTGCCCTGGTAGACGGCGACGTGTGTGTACGCTCCCCGGCCGGTCACGTCGCCCACCGCCCACACGCCGTCGGCGGCCCGCATCCGCCCGTCCACGGTGACGAACCGGGCGCTCTCGTCGAGGCCCGCGTCGCCGGCGCCGATCGCGGCCAGGTCGGTCCTGCGCCCGGTGGCGACCAGCAGACGTACGGCGTGGAGGGTCCGGCCGTCCTCCAGCGTGAGGGTGAAGCCGCCCTCGTCGTGCCGCACCCGCTCGGCCGCGACGCCGGTGTGCGTCTCGATGCCCTCGCCGGCGAACACCCGGGCCAGCAGCACGCCCGCCTCGGGCTCCTCCCGCGCCAGCAGACGGTCGGCGGCCTCCACGACCGTCACCCACGTGCCGAACCGGGCGAACACCTGGGCGAGTTCGCAGCCGATCGCCCCGCCGCCGAGCACGATCAGCGACTCGGGCACGCACCGCGCCACGACGGCGTCCCGGTTGGTCCAGTACGGCGTGTCCTCCAGGCCGTCGATCGGGGGGGACGGCGGGACTGGTCCCGGTCGCGAGGACGATCCCGCGCCGCGCCCGCAGCACCCGGCCGTCCACGGTCACCTCCCGTGGCCCGGTGATCCGGCCGCGGCCGCGTACGAGGTGGACGCCCGCGCTCTCGAAGTGCTCCGCCCTGGCGTCGTCGCTCCAGCCGTCGGTGGCCTCGCCGCTGATCCGGTCGATCACCGGGGCCCACTTGGGGGAGACCCGGACCGAGCCGGCCATGCCGGGCACCCGCCGCGCCTCGGCCAGCAGCCCCGCGGCACGCACCATCATCTTGGAGGGGACGCAGCCCCAGTAGGCGCACTCGCCCCCGATCAGGCCGGCCTCCACGCCGGCGACGCTGAGGCCGGCCTCCGCGAGCCGTCCCGCGACGTCCTCCCCACCGGGTCCCAGGCCGAGCACCACCACGTCGTACATGCCGTCCATGCCGGTCAACTGCCCAGGCAGACGGAGCCGTACCGTGCGGGAGACCCGGGATGACACGAGGGGCGGGCCCGACGCGGGCCCACCCCTTACCGTGCGCGGTCGGTCAGATGAGACCGAGAGCCCGTACGGCGTCCCGCTCCTCGACCAGCTCGTTGACCGAGGCGTCGATCCGCTCACGGGAGAACGCGTCGATCTCCAGGCCCTGGACGATCTCCCAGCGGCCGTTCCTGGACACCACGGGGAAGGAGGAGATGAGGCCCTCCGGCACACCGTAGGAGCCGTCGGACGGGATGGCGGCCGAGGTCCAGTCGCCCTCGGGCGTGCCGTTCACCCAGTCGTACACGTGGTCGATCGCCGCGTTGGCCGCGGACGCCGCCGAGGACGCGCCGCGCGCCTCGATGATGGCGGCGCCGCGCTTGGCGACGGTCGGGATGAAGGTGTCGCGCAGCCACTCCTGCTCGACCTGCTCGGCCGCGATCTTGCCGCCGACCTCGGCGTGGAAGAGGTCCGGGTACTGCGTGGCGGAGTGGTTGCCCCAGATCGTCATCTTCTTGATCTCGGTCACCGGCACGTTCAGCTTGCCCGCGAGCTGCGAGAGCGCGCGGTTGTGGTCGAGACGGGTCATCGCGGTGAACCGCTCGGCCGGAACGTCGGGAGCCGCGGACTGCGCGATGAGCGCGTTGGTGTTGGCAGGGTTGCCCACGACGAGCACGCGGATGTCGTCGGCCGCGTGGTCGTTGATGGCCTTGCCCTGCGGGCCGAAGATGCCGCCGTTGGCCTCGAGAAGGTCGCCGCGCTCCATGCCCTTCGTACGCGGGCGGGCGCCGACGAGCAGCGCGACGTTGGCGCCGTCGAAGGCCTTGGCCGGGTCGTCGGAGATTTCGATGCCCCGCAGCAGCGGGAACGCGCAGTCGTCGAGCTCCATCGCGGTGCCCTCGGCCGCCTTGACGGCCTGCGGGATCTCCAGAAGGCTGAGCTTCACCGGGGTGTCTGCCCCGAGGAGCTGGCCCGAGGCGACGCGGAAGAGCAGCGCGTAACCGATCTGGCCGGCCGCGCCGGTGACGGTCACTTTGACGGTCATGACGATCCCCATTCGCGATATGTGTGACTCACGGATGCTACCCGTCGGCCCGTATCCCCTCGTGAGCAGGTAGCACTGTGTTTCCCGCGTCGCTCGTCGGAGCGCTCAGATCCGCCATCTTCCCTCGTCACCGCTTGGTCGCTTCGCTCCCGCGCGGCTCCTCAGTCCAGATTGGCGGCGCGCCCCTCCGGCTTGCTCGGTTTCCGGCTTCCGCGCGTCGGGGGCGGTCTGGAGGGGACATCCGGCCCCTGGCCACGCGTTTCGCCTGCGAAAGGGTGAAACTTTCACGAAACACGCAGGTGACTTCAGCCGTAACGGCGTGACGGAATCCCTGCTCGGACGCGGGGTGAACGCCGGGCCGCGACTTCGCCGCACATCCGCCCTTGACGGGTCTCTGTACGGCGCCGGGGGCGGTGCCTATGGTTCGTGGGAGCGCTCCCAAGCGCAGTATTCATCGCCAGGAGGACCTTCCCAATGAGATCCACCCCCCGACCGGGAGCCGTGAGCTCCACGGTGCGCCGCGGCCTGGTCGCGGCGGCCGTGCTCGCGCTCGGTTCCACGGCGGCCGTCGCCACCGCCACATCGGCGAGTGCCGCGGTCTCGTGCAAAGTCAACTACACCGCCAGCGAGTGGCAGGGCGGCATGTCCGCCAACCTGACCATTCAGAACCTGGGCGACGCGCTCAGCAACTGGACGCTCACGTTCACCTTCCCGAACAGCAGCCAGAAGGTCAGCCAGGGCTGGTCGGCCAACTGGAGCCAGTCGGGCAGCAACGTGACCGCGACCGCCCTGGACTGGAACAAGTCCCTGTCCACCGGCGGCTCGACGAGCATCGGCTTCAACGGGTCCTGGAGCGGCAGCAACCCGGCGCCGACCGACTTCAAGATCAACGGCGTCTCCTGCAACGGCACCCCGCAGTCGCCGTCGCCGTCGCCGTCGGCCTCGCCGTCGAAGTCCCCCTCGCCGTCCCCCTCGGCCTCTCCCTCCGCTTCTCCCTCGGCCTCCCCCTCCGCCTCTCCGTCGGCCTCGCCGTCGCCGTCGCCCTCTCCGTCCACCTCGCCGCCGCCGCCCGGGACCCATGTGGACAACCCGTACGACGGTGCGACGGGCTACGTGAACCCGGACTGGTCGGCCAGCGCGAAGTCCGAGCCGGGCGGCTCGCGGGTGGCCAACATCTCCACGGCGGTCTGGCTGGACCGCATCGCCGCGATCAGCTCCGGCTCGGCCGGCAACAACAGCATGGGCCTGCGTGACCACCTCGATGAGGCGGTCAGGCAGGACGCGGCCAACGGCAGCGCGCCTCTGACGATCCAGGTCGTCATCTACGACCTGCCGAACCGCGACTGCTCGGCGCTCGCCTCCAACGGTGAGCTGAAGATCGCGCAGAACGGCCTCGCGCGATACAAGAGCGAGTACATCGACGTGATCGCCGGAATCATGGCGGACCCGAAGTACTCGAACCTCCGCATCGTGACGGTCATCGAGCCCGACTCGCTGCCGAACCTGATCACCAACGTGAACGCGTTCCAGGCGTGCCAGGAGGCCCAGTCCTCGGGCGCCTACGTCCAGGGCGTGCAGTACGCGCTGAACAAGCTGCACGCGATCTCGAACGTGTACACCTACGTGGACGCGGCGCACCACGCCTGGCTCGGCTGGGACAGCAACTTCCAGCCGATGGTGAACCTCTTCTACCAGGTCGCGTCCGGCACCACCGCGGGCGTGAAGAGCATTGACGGTTTCATCGTGAACACCGCCAACTTCTCCGCGACGGTTGAGCCGTACTTCAACATCAACACCACCGTGAACGGCCAGTCGGTGCGCCAGTCCAAGTGGGTCGACTGGAACTGGTACGTGGACGAGCAGTCCTTCGCGGTCGGTCTCCGCAACGCCTTGGTGGCGAAGGGCTTCCCGAACACCATCGGCATGCTGATCGACACCTCCCGCAACGGCTGGGGCGGCGCGGCCCGGCCGACCAAGGCCAGCACCTCCACCGACGTCAACACCTTCGTCAACGAGTCGCGCGTCGACCGCCGTATCCACGCCGGCAACTGGTGCAACCAGTCCGGCGCCGGCATGGGCGAGCGGCCGAAGGCGAACCCCGCCGCCGGTCTCGACGCCTACGTCTGGATCAAGCCTCCGGGTGAGTCCGACGGCTCCAGCACCGCCATCAACAACGACGAGGGCAAGGGCTTCGACCGGATGTGCGACCCGACCTACACCGGTAACAACCTGAACGGCAACAACATGTCCGGTGCTCTGCCGAACGCCCCGGTCTCGGGCCACTGGTTCTCCGCGCAGTTCCAGCAGCTCATGCAGAACGCCTACCCGCCGCTCTCGTAACCCGAGGCGTGCCAGGCGCACAAGAAAGCGGGCCCCGTCGCACTGCGGCGGGGCCCGCCCCTTTTCCCGGCCCTGTTTTCCGGCCATGGGGCCGGGTCAGGTGTAGTGGTTCGACCTGCTGCTCCGGGTGAGCTTGAGCACGACCGACACGATCAGCGCGATGGCGCCGATGATCAGAACCCACTTCAGCGCCCCGAAGATGAGCCCGATGACGGAGCCGAGAAGGAAGAACCCGACGATTACGGCTGCGGCGATGAGGAGAATGCGTCCCATACCTTCACCGTACGGGCCGCCCTCCCGCCGATCACAGGGCCGAAGGCCAAGTTCAGGGCAGACTCAGGGTCATCTCAGGGTGGGGGAGGGGGCCCGCTGGAGCGTCAGTCGTTGGCGTGCAGCGCGGCGTTGAGCTCGATGCCCCTGCTGTCGCGGGACACGGCCTCGACCGCCCCGGTCGTCGAGTTGCGGCGCAGCAGCAGGCCCGACTTGCCCGACAGCTCCCTGGCCTTCACGACCGCCCCGTCCGGCAGGGTGACCTTGGTGCCCGCCGTGACGTACAGCCCGGCCTCCACCACGCAGTCGTCGCCCAGCGAGATGCCGATGCCGGAGTTGGCCCCGAGCAGGCAGCGCTCGCCGATCGAGATGACCTCCTTGCCACCGCCGGACAGCGTGCCCATGATCGAGGCCCCGCCGCCCACGTCGGATCCGTCGCCCACGACGACCCCGGCCGAGATGCGGCCCTCCACCATGGAGGCGCCGAGCGTGCCGGCGTTGTAGTTGACGAAGCCCTCGTGCATGACCGTGGTGCCGCTCGCCAGGTGGGCGCCGAGCCGTACGCGGTCGGCGTCGGCGACCCGCACCCCGGAGGGCAGCACGTAGTCGACCATGCGGGGGAACTTGT
This sequence comes from Microbispora sp. GKU 823, assembly GCF_002027145.1. Taxonomy (NCBI): domain Bacteria; kingdom Bacillati; phylum Actinomycetota; class Actinomycetes; order Streptosporangiales; family Streptosporangiaceae; genus Microbispora; species Microbispora sp. GKU 823. The sequence continues at coordinate 20,455 of NZ_MWJN01000036.1, forward strand.
CCACGCCGTAGACGGTCACCGGACCACGGGCCCGCAGGCGCAGCCGCACCTCCTCGAAGCCCTCCACCTTGCACGGGCCGTGGTTGGTCCACACGACGTTGGCCAGCAGCCCGAAGATCCCGTCGAGGTTCACCGTGCGCGGCCGGACCAGACGGTGGGACAGCAGGTGCAGGCGCAGGTACACGTCGTGCGCGTCGACCGGCGGGGCCGACAGGTCGGCGATGCCGGTGCGCACGGCCACGACCTCGACGCCCCTGGCGGGGTCGGGGCCGACCAGTTCCGCCATGCCCTCGCCGAGATCCTCGCCCGCGATCGGCTCGGTGCCCACGGCCGGGGGCTCGCCCAGCGCCGGGAAGGGGAACCAGGTGTCCAGCACGGTGCCGTCCGCGGCGATCGTGGCGAGGCCGATGCCGTACGCACCCGAGCTGGTGGAGTCGATAGCTGTCATGTGCACCTACGCTACCGGCTCACGACGCGGCATCACCTGGGCGGACGAGGCCCGACTCGTAGACGTACCGGACGGCCTGGGCGCGTCGACGACCCGGCCCGTGACGGCGGGTCGAGCAGCACCTCACCCCGGGCGGCGCTGCGGATCGCGGCGAACAGGTGCTCGGGGGGCGAGACCTTGAGCAGGAAGCCGCTGACCCCGGTGTGCAGGGCCCGGTCGAGGTTCTCGTCGGTGTCGTAGGTCGTCAGCATGATCACGCGCGGCGGCTCGGGCGCGGACAGGATCCGCCGGGCCGCCTCCAGACCAAACAGCGCGGCCCGCTCCCGCATGCCGATGAGCCCGTGGCCGCCTTCCTGCCCGGCGCAGCTCGTCCACGGCGGCCCGGCCCGTCTCCTCGATCGACGCGAGCACCTGCCGCTCACGCTCCTGGTCCTCGCGCAGCCGGGATCGTCGGCGTCTCGATGATCCGTATGCGCGACGAGGAGTGGGCGACCTCCGCCGCCGCGTGACCTGCGTTAACGCACTGTTTCAGTGGGTTTCAGGTTGAAGGGGGGGATTACGGGGAAAGCTGACTCGGCACGACCGAGTCGCGTAAACATCGGCCCGATGGGGGGCGAATGACCGACGTGCAGAGGTACGCCCGGGACTGCTTCCGCGGGGTCACCTCCGACCGGTTGGGCGTCGAGCTGGAGTTTCTGGTCTTCGACGCGGACAACCCCGCGCTTCCCGTCCCCATCGCCCGGATCGCGGGCGCGCTCCCCGCGCTCCCGGGTGGCAGCCGGGTGACGTTCGAGCCGGGCGGGCAGCTCGAACTGTCCGCCCCGCCGGACGTCCTGCCCGCCGCGATCGCGAAGCTCACCGCCGACGTCGACGCCGTACGGCGCGCGCTCGCCCGGGCCGGGCTGCGGCTGGGCGGCCGCGGCCTGGACGCCCTCCGCCCGCCCCTGCGGCAGTTACGAGAGCCCAGGTATGAGGCGATGGCCGCGTTCCTGGACTGGCCGGACGGCCTGACGATGATGTGCTCGACGGCGTCGGTCCAGGTCAACCTGGACTTCGGCGAGGACCCGCGAATCCGCTGGGAACGGTCCCACGTGCTCGGCCCCGTGCTGGTCGCGGCCTTCGCCAACTCGCCCGCCGGAGGGTGGGTCTCCGGCCGCCAGGCCGTGTGGAGCAGGCTCGACCCGAGCAGGACGGCGCCGGTTGCACGGAACGGCGACCCGGTGGACGACTGGGCGCGCTACCTCCTCGACGCCCGTCTCATGCTGGTCCGGGGGGACGGCGGCCTCCTGCCGGTCCTCGACGGCTCGGCGTTCCGCGACTTCGCCCGCGTGGCCGGGCGGCCCCCCGGCGAGGCCGACCTCGCCTACCACGCCACCACGCTCTTCCCGCCCGTACGGCCACGGGGCTGGCTGGAGGTGCGCTACCTCGACGCGCAGGGGGCCGCCGAGTGGCCCGTGTGTGTGGCCGTCGTCCACGCGCTCGTCACCGACGACCGGGCCGCCGAGGCTGCTATGGAGGCCGCCCGGCCGTCGCCGACCGGTGGGGGACGCCGCCCGCCTCGGTCTCGCCGACCCCGACCTGCGCCGCTCCGCCTCGGCCTGCTTCGCCGCCGCCGCCGAGGCCCTGCCCCGCCTCGGGGCCGAGCCCTCGCTGGTCGCCCGCGTGCGCGCGTTCGCCTCTCGGCACATCGAATCCGGCCGATCGCCGGCCGCCGACCAGATGGAGGAGATGTTGGCGTGACCGATCTCGACGCCGTCCTGGGCAACGCCGGCCCGACCGGCCTGAAGGAGCGGATCGCGGCCGAGCTCGCCGCCGTACGCGAGCGGTCGCTCACCTACACCGACGCGGACGACGACATGCTCGTGCGCCAGCACTCGCCCCTGATGTCGCCGCTGGTCTGGGACCTGGCGCACGTCGGCAACTACGAGGAGCTGTGGGTCCTGCGCGAGGTGGGCGGCATCGAACCGCTGCGCCCGGAGATCGACCACCTCTACGACGCGTTCAAGTATCCGCGCAAGGACCGGCCGTCGCTCCCGCTGCTCGGCCCCGCCGAGGCGAGGAAGTACATCTCCGGCGTGCGCGGCCGGGTGCTCGACGTCCTCGACCGGGTGGACCTGACCGACCCCGATCCGCTGCGGGCGGGCGGCTACGTCTTCGGGCTGGTGCTGCAGCACGAGCACCAGCACGACGAGACCATGCTCGCCACGCTCCAGCTGTCCCGGCGGCCCGGCCTGGTCCGCGACGGGGAGCTGCCGCCGGGCAGGCCCGCCGCCGAGCCCGAGGTGCACATCCCCGCCGGGGTCTTCACGATGGGCACCGACACCGTGGCCTGGGCGTACGACAACGAGCGGCCCGCCCACCGGATGTACCTGCCGGGCTACTGGATCGACCGCCATCCCGTCACCAACGGGGCCTACCTGGAGTTCGTCGAGGACGGCGGCTACCGCGACCCGCGCTGGTGGCTCCCGCAGGGCTGGGAGTGGGTCGAGCGCAACGGCGTGGAGGCCCCGCTGTTCTGGACGCGCGACGGCGACACCTGGTGGCGGGTCCGCTTCGGCCGGGAGGAGCCCGTGCCGCCGGACGAGCCGGTGCAGCACGTCTCCTGGTACGAGGCCGACGCGTACGCCCGGTGGGCGGGCAAACGCCTGCCGACCGAGGCCGAGTGGGAGAAGGCGTGCGGGGGCCGCACGTACCCCTGGGGTGAGGCCGATCCCGGCCACCTCGCGCGCTGGGCCAACCTCGGCCACCGCGCGGCCCGGCCCGCGCCCGCCGGGGCGTACCCGGACGGCGCCAGTCCCTACGGGGTCGAGCAGCTCATCGGGGACGTGTGGGAGTGGACCGACTCCTGGTTCCAGCCCTATCCCGGCTACCGGTGCTTCCCCTACGAGGAGTACAGCAAGGTCTTCTTCGGGGAAACCTACCGGGTGCTGCGCGGCGGGTCGTGGGCTACCCATCCTTGCGCCGTCCGCACGACCTTCCGCAACTGGGACTACCCGATCCGGCGGCAGATCTTCGCCGGGTTCCGCTGCGCCCGCTCGGAGGAGTGAGGGGATGTGCCGCCACGCGGCGTGGCTGGGCCCGGCGCGGTCCCTGACCACGCTCATCAGCGACCCGGAACACGGCCTGCTGCGCCAGTCGTACGCGCCGCGCCTGCAGAAGTACGGCACGGTGAACGCCGACGGGTTCGGCTTCGGCTGGTACGACGGGTCCCGGCCCGTGCGCTACCGCCGTACGGTGCCCATCTGGGCGGACGCCAACATGCCCGGCCTCGCCGCGGCGGCCCGCTCGTCCTGCCTGATCGCGGCGGTGCGATCGGCCACGGTCGGGATGCCGATCGAGGAGACGGCCACCGCGCCGTTCGCCGACGGGCCCTGGCTGCTCAGCCACAACGGGCGGGTCAGGCGCGAGGCCGTCCGGCCCCTCGCGGCCGACGCGGAGAGCGTGTGCGACTCGGCGTGGCTCGCCGCGGCCGTGTTCACCCGGTTGCGGGACGGCCTGCCGCTCGCCGACGTCCTGCCCGCCGTCGTCCGCGCGGCCGCGGAGGGCGACCCGGAGGCCCGGCTCAACCTGCTCGTCACGGGAGGTTCCCACCTGGCCGCCGTCGCGTGGGGCGACACGTTGTTCACGCACCTGGTGGAGGGGGTGCTCGTCGCGAGCGAGCCGCTTGACGACCGGCCGGGCTGGCGGGCCGTGCCCGACCGCAGCCTGCTGCTCGCGTCTCCCGACGGCGTTTCGGTGACACCCATCGATTGAGAGGCGACCATGGTTACCGATCATCTCGGCGGCGACTACCTGCGCCAGGCCCTGGAGAACGACGTACGCGCAGGGCTCACCTCGTCGCCCAAGTGGCTGCCGCCCAAATGGTTCTACGACGCCGCGGGCAGCGAGCTGTTCTCGCGGATCACCCGGCTGCCGGAGTACTACCCCACCCGGCGCGAGCTGGAGATCCTGCGCCGCCGCGCCATCGACGTCGCGGCGCTCAGCCGCGCCGACACGCTCGTCGAGCTGGGCTCGGGCACCAGCGAGAAGACCGTGCTGCTGCTCGACGCGCTGGCCAACGCGGGCACACTGCGGGCCTACACGCCGGTGGACGTGGACGACGTCACGCTGGAGGCCGCGGCGGAGCGGCTCGCCGTACGCTATCCCGGCCTGGACGTACGGCCGGTGCGCGCCGACTTCGAGCAGCACCTGGCGCTGCTGCCGAGGACCGGCAGGCGGCTGGTGGCCTTCCTCGGCGGCACGATCGGCAACCTTCCGCCCGCCGCGCGGGAGGTGTTCCTCAAGGAACTGCGGGCCACGCTGCGGCCGGGCGACACCCTGCTGCTCGGCACCGACCTGGTGAAGGACAGGGAACGGCTGGTCGCGGCGTACGACGACCCGGGGGGCGTGACGGCCGCCTTCAACCGCAACGTGCTGCACGTGCTCAACCGGGAACTGGACGCCGGGTTCGAGCCGGAGGCGTTCGAGCACGTGGCGCTGTGGGACGAGGACAACGACTGGATCGAGATGCGACTGCGGGCCACCCGGCCCATGGAGGTCCCGATCCGGGCGCTCGGGCTCACGGTCGCCTTCGCCGAGGGCGAGGAGACGCGCACGGAGATCAGCGCCAAGTTCCGCAGGGAGGGCGTGCTCGACGAGCTGTCCCGGGCCGGGTTCGCGGTCTGCCGCTGGTACACCGACAGCGCCGGCGACTTCGCGCTGACCCTGGCCGCGGTCACCGGCTGAGCGCCTGCCCACCGCCCACGGGTGAGACGCCCGCGGGCAGCGGCAGGCGCAGGACGAAGCGGGCGCCGCGCGGTGAGTCCTCGACCCGCAGCGTCCCGTGGTGCGCGTCCGCCGTGACGCGGCACAGGGCGAGGCCCAGTCCGGTGCCCTTGGGGTCGCGGCGGCGCCCGTCCTTCAGGCGGACGAACGGCTCGAAGACCCGCTCGCGGTCCTCCGGGGCGATGCCGTCGCCGTCGTCGAGCACGGTGACGACCGCCTCGTCCCCGGCCCGCCCGACCGTGACGTCGACCCTGCTGTACGCGTGGCGCTGGGCGTTGACCAGCAGGTTGGTCAGCACGCCGCACAGCTGGACCCGGTTGCCGAGGACGGTCACCTCGTCCTCGACCTCGACGTGCACGGGCACGCCGTCCGTGCGGGCGGCGGCCTCCTCCCGCACGAGCGCCCCGAGGTCGACCGGCTCGGGTTCGGCCGTCGCGGCCGTTCGGACGCGGGCGACCGTCAGCATCTCGTCGATGATCGCCTGGCACCGCTCGGTGGTGCGCACCGCCGTACGGATCGTCTCGTACGGATCGGTCTCCTCGCGGTAGAGCAGGGCCTCCTCCAGCTGCGTGCGCAGCCCGGCGAGCGGGGTCCGCAGCTCGTGGGAGACCATCGAGGCGAAGTGCCGCTGCTGGCGCACCGAGGAGTCGAGGCGTTCGAGGAAGTTGTTGGAGGCCCGCGCGAGCTCGGCGATCTCGTCGCGCCCGGGCGGCTGGGGGACGCGCAGGCTCAGGTCGCGCACGCTGATCTCGGTCACCATCTCGCGAATCTCTCTGACCGGCCGCAGCGTGCGGCCCGCGGCGCGCCAGCTCGCCCAGGTCCATCCGGCGGTCATCAGCAGCACTCCGATCGCGATGAACAGTTCCAGCCGCCGCGTGGCCAGGAGGGCGGGCTCGGTCCTCCCCGCGTACACGGCGTGCGGCTCGCCGTCCCAGAACAGCCGGGACTGCACCGGCAGGACCCGTACGGCGGTGAGCACGACGCACCGGCCCTGGTCCGGGCACTCGATCCGGTACTGCAGGCGGTCCTGGCCGCTGGGGAAGGGGGAGGTCAGCGGGGCCCGGCCGCTCGCCGACCGGCTGGCCGTGATCACCCGGTTGCGGGAGTCGACGAGCTGCACCAGGTCCTCGTGCGTGGCCGGCGGCTCGGGGATGCCGTTGGGGCCCATCGAGGCGATCCAGTCGGTGGCCACCCGCTGGGTGTCCATGAAGAGATGGCTGTGGATCCGGTTGCGTACGGCGATGTCCAGCCCGAACCCGATCACCGTGAGGACGAGGAGGGAGAGGACCGCGCTCATCAGGGCGGTCCGCGCCTGGATCGAGCGCGGGCGTAAAAGGGAAGGCATGTGCCAGCCCGCCATGACCCCTCCGTTCGTGTCCGTAATGCAATGCTCAGGAAAAAAATGTTAATAAGAGCTATCCGGAAACCGGGCCGCCTGAACGTCCCGGATCGCAACCCTTGCGAAAACAGGGGGAAGGATCGACGATTCCTTTGCCTGATCAAGCATTCGCGCTGGTAGGCGGCCTGGACGACGTCCTTACAGAAGTGAAGGATGTTTTCCCTGTGAAAATCGTGCTCGCGTCGGCCGCGAGGATGAGACAGGCGGCGACGACCGCCGCGACCGTGGGTCAGGGGACGACCAGGGGAACGGCCGGGCTCGCGCCGGGCGCGCCACGAGAGGGCTGCTTCGAAGGACTGCTCACGCTCGCGGACATGAGCGAAGAGGAGCTCTGAGCATCGCCTGGACACGACGTCGCGGCGCGGCCGCTCTCCGGCCCGCGCTCATCGCCGGTCGTCCAGCAGGCGATTCCTGATTCCGGGACGCGAAATTCTCTGGAAATCAGTTTCGGCCGCTCCAAGCCGACTGCAAGTCTCCTCCAAGGAGGATGCGGAAATCTCGGCCGTGACCGATCGGACGAGAAAAGGGGAAACCATGCTCGTGCGTTCCAAGTCCGGCTTTCTTCTTTCGCTGGCAGGCCTTCTCGGGGCGCTGGCACTCGCCGGCGCGACCCCGGCGAACGCCGCCGCGGCCGAAGCCGGAATCGGCCTTACCCTGTACGTATGGGACGTGGACGAGGAGGGAACCTGGAGCAACGGCGACGAAGTCTTCATCAGCGTCGTGCACAACGGATACACTCAGCGCCTCGCCCCGACCAAGGGCACTATCGACGTCAACGAATCCGACGAGGGCCAGCAGGTCGCGATTCCGTCCGCGAATCCCCTCAAGTTTCCGCTGGGCGACAGAGTAACGATCCAGGTATGGGAGGACGACGTCTCAGGGGACGATCTCCTCGCGGAAGCCAGAGACGTCCCCGTCGAGTGCAATCGCCCCTTCAGCGGATTCACCGAAATCGCCAAGCAGAAGTATTACAAGTACTCGTTCGACGGCAAGATCGTCTGTTAGTCCCGCTTCCGGCTCGTCAGGATCCGCGGGTGGTGAGAGCGCGGGACCTCGACGACGTCCCCACCCCGTGGGGCATGCGCACTTCGCGGCGATGACCTGGTCGTGCGCGAGGCGACGGAAACCGAGAGCCCGCGCCGAGTCGGCGGGATCCCCGCCGGCCCGTCGGCGCGGGCTCTTGCGGTCAGTCGGCGGGCCTGAAAACTCGCATCGCCCTTGTGTGGAAGCTGGTGTAGAAGCCGGTGCAGACGTCGAAGCGCCGGGCCCGGAACCGGTGAGGGCGTGCGGGGAAGGCGTGCCGGGCGGCTCCGCGTGCTCGCCCGGCGAACGCCCCGTCAGCGGCCGGCGCTGGAGATGACCTTCTCGGGAACGACGCGTACCGTGATGCGCTGCTCTCCCGGCTGCCGGTAGGGGTAGGTGTCCACCCCGAGGTACTTCTTCGCCAGGCCGTCGATGACCGCGTCCGCGCCGTCGAGCTCCAGCTCGGCGGTGCCCGAGACGCTGACGAAGCGGAAGGCGTTCTGCGGGTCGAGCACGCTGACCGACACCCGGGGGTTGTCGCGCAGGTGCCGCTCCTTCGCCCGCCCCACGGCGGTGTTGAAGACCACTTCGTCTCCGTCGACGTCGACCCACACCACGGTGTTGTGCAGCGATCCGTCCGGCCGGATGGTCGTCACCCAGGCGTGGACCGGTTCCTTCAGCAGGGCTACGGCGTTCTCGTCGAGCTTGCTCATGTGGCTCCTCCTCGGTTCGTCAGCGCTGCCCCCAGATCGACAGCACAGGGCAAGACCACATTCTTCCCCCGAGGATGTGGGACATGATCCGCGCCCTACCGCCGGACCCCCGCACCGCGCTGGCCTAACCGCCCGCCTGAGCCGAGACGGGTTCGGGCGTGGGCATGACGCGCCGGACCTGCTCGCGCACGCGGGGCGCCAGTTCGGTGGTCAGGGGCGCCTTCTCGGTCCGCAGCCGGTTGAGCGCGAGGGCGAGCGCGGTGCCCCACAGCAGGTGTCCCGCCAGCAGCGCGGCCTGACGTCCCGCACGGTCCTTCGGGACGGGCGGGTACGCGCCGATGCTCGGCGCCAGGCCCTGGTAGCCGAAGTACCACACCAGCAACCCGTACGCCGTGCCGATCGGGACGGGCACCCGCTGCCCGGCCGACAGCAGGCCCAGCACCGAACCACAGGAGGAGCCGAACGCGAAGTGCGCGATCGTTCCCAGCACGTTCTCGCCCTTCTTGGGCTTGTCGCGCCCGGGAAGGGTCATCCGTACGAACCGCCGCGGGGGCGGCTCCTCCAGCAGGCCGGCCCTGTCCGCCGCCATCAGCATCGCGCTGTACACGGCCGTCGCGAGCGCGCCGCCGACGGCGCCGTTCACCAGGTTGCGCATCATGAGGAGCCTCTTCCCACCCGGACCGGATCACCTGCCCTCGCGGTGCCCCGTTCTCGGTAAACAATCAAGGTCCCGCCTCGCCGGCACGGACGCAGCGACGGTCACCGGCCGGTGAGTCTGCGGAGAAGCCGGCGGAGGGATCCGGACCGCGACTCGGCGGCAGGCACGGGTTCGGCCTCCCGATCAGGGGTGGCCGCGTGGAGGGGGGCGGCCGCGGAGCCGGGCTCGGTCTGTGCGAGCCGGCAGCCCAACGACATGTAAGCACGCAACTGGTCGTAGTAGATGCGCCCGGTGGCGAACCTGCCGTCTTCCACCGTCCACATCCCGCACCCCGTCCAGGAGACGGGGCGGCCGGTGCCGGGGATCTCGGTGCCATCCGGGAGCAGCATCACTCCCGACTGGCTCCCCGAAGTGACCCATTCGACGGCGATGGTGTCACCGCGGACCCGCATCGTGGTGACCTCGGTCGTCAGGTCGGGCACGGTGGAGAAGAACTGGCCGAAATACCACTCGATCTGTTCGTGCCCCTCGACCATCCCGACGGGGGTCACGATGACGGCATCTGGGTGGAAACAGTCCAGAAGACGCCTCTTGTCGTGCGTGCAGAGTGCCTCCGCGAAAGCGTCATGGATCTCCCGGGAATCGGGCATGGCTCCCCCCTGCCACCCTGCAGGATGTTCCCGCAGGGAAGACCCGCCGGTCTCAACGAGGGGTAAGGCCTTCCCCAACATCAGTAGCGCGACACGGATGGCTGGACGGCGAAGACCGCTGGTTGGCGCTCTTCGGGGAGCGCATCACGTTTTCGGAAGCCGAAGGAATCTGATCCCAAACAGCGCGAGCGCCAGGCTCCCGATTCCATCAGGGGTTCCCGGTGCCGGATTCCGGGGCTCGCGCATGGACCGCAGACGAGAGCCACCGGGGCGACCGGTCCTGGTCGTCGCGGTGGCTCAGGCGGAACAGGTCACCGCATGACGATCGAGGCGAGCAGCTTGTCCCAGTCGGCGAGGAAGCGGTCGAGGTTGTAGCGGGCCAGCGCGGCCGAGCGGGCCGCCTTGCCCGCTTGTACGGCGAGCTCCGGCTCGTTGGCGAACCGGTCGAGCGCGCGCAGCAGCGTGGGCAGCTTGGTCGAGACGACCCCGGCCTCCGGCGGCACCGCCTCCACGGCCTCGGTGGTGGCGAGCGCGACGACCGGCATGCCGACCATCATGGCCTCGATCAGCGACAGCCCGAGCGAGGTCCAGCGGTAGGGGTGCAGGTAGACCCGGCGCCGGGCCAGCTCGGCGTGCATGGCGGCCTGCGGCAGGTCCTCGAACACCTCCATCTCCCCGGCCAGGCCGAGCTTGGACGGCAGGTTCGTGACCTTCATGCCGAACACGTCGAGCGGGGCCGTGGCGGCGAACGTGGGCAGCAGGTCGGTGCCCGCCACCCGCCAGCGCCTGATCGGCTCGTTGACGACCACGCCGGCGCGGGCCAGCTCGCCGGTGTAGAGGTAGCCGGGGTCGACGACGCCGTGCTCGATCACGTGGGTGGGGGCGTGGCCGGAGTCCCAGAACAGGTCGTTGAAGTGGGTGACGTGGACGATCGGGATGTCGCCGCGGTCGGCCAGCGGATGACGGGTCTTGGGCACGTCCCCCGCGGGCGTGTTGTGCTCGACGTAGACGCCCGGCACGTCGCGCCCCAGCCACTCGCGGGCCAGGTCGATCTCGTGCGGCCTCTGGTAGACGACCACGTCGACGTCCTCGCCGGCCAGCCGGTCGTACGGGACCTCCCGCGCGCTGTCGGGCCAGGGATAGGTGTCGGCCCGGCCCCGCCCGTCGGGACCCCGGTCGGGGGTGAGCGGCACCAGATAGTCGTGTCCCCCGTGCACGAAGGAGGTGGTCCACGACCCGTGGACATGCCAGACCATGATCTTCATCGCATCGCTCCCCGTCCGTCGTCTCGTGGACCTTGGAACACCGTGCCTCCCCCGTCGGGCGCTTCACCCACCTGCCCTGGTCATGCCCTCTTCATCCTCAGCTCTGAGCGGAATTCCCCGAGCACCAGATCGAGCGCCGCGGCGAGGTCGGGCGCCACCTCGGGGGCGGCCTCCACCTCCTCCGGCAGCGTCACCGGTGTCGGCACGAGGATTCCCCGTGCGCCGGCGGCGCGGGCCGCCTCCACGTCCCTGCCGATGTCGCCGATCACCACGCAGTCCTCCGGACGGACGCCGAGCCGCCGGGCCGCGCGCAGCACGAGGCCGGGCGCGGGCTTGCGGCAGCCGCAGTGGTCGCCGTCGTCGTGCGGGCATATCTCCCACACGTCGAACGGGCCGAGCAGGGCGTCCACCCGGTCGTTCACGGCGCGCAGGGCCTCCGGGGCGATCAGGCCCCTGGCGACCCCGGACTGGTTGGTCACGATCCCGACCGGGATGCCCTCCGCGCGCAGCCGGTCGAGCGCCTTCCGGGCCCCGGCGACGGGCTCCACCCGCTCGGGATCACTGTTATAAGGAACGTCGTGAATGAGCGTTCCGTCACGGTCGAAAAGCACCGCGGCGGGTGGGCGGGCGGACAGTGGCACGAGCGACCTCCTGCACGAATCGCCCGCCGGGCTACCCGGGGGACAGATCGGCAAACACCGGCCGACAGTTACGCAGAGTAGCAGTTATTGAGTGCATCCCCCACTCACGTCGACTTCTCTACAAAGGAGTGTTTAGAAGCGCTTCTCTCGGTAACCAGACCTCCACTGTGCCACGGAGGGAAACCGATGCGGTTCTTGGGGATAAACGCGATTTTTCATGATCCAGCCGCTGCGCTGGTCGTGGATGGTGAGGTGATCGCCGCAGCAGAGGAAGAGCGCTTCAGCCGTCGCAAGCACGGCAAGCGCCCGGTGCCGTTCGCCGCCTGGGAGCTGCCCGAACTGGCCGCCGCGTGGTGCCTCGAACAGGCCGGGCTGCGGCCCGAGGACCTCGACGGCGTCGCCTACTCCTACGACCCCCAGCTCGTGGTGCCCGGAGGGCCGGGGCAGGACGAGCGCTGGGAGGACCTGCGCACCACCTACGCACACCGCGCCCCCAACTTCCTGGCCACCGCGCTGCCCGGGCTCGATGCCGCCCAGGTGCGTTTCGTCCCCCACCACATCGCGCACGCCGCGTCCGCCGGGCTTGCCGCGCCCTACCGAGAGTCGGCGGTGCTGGTCTGCGACGGCCGCGGCGAGGCCGTCTCGCACCTCGCCGGGCACTACCGGGACGGCGAGCTGACCGTCCTGGCGAGCCAGGCGCTGCCGCACTCCCTCGGGCTGATGTACGAGGACCTCACCCAGCACCTCGGCTTCCTGCGGTCGAGCGACGAGTACAAGGTGATGGCCCTCGCCTCCTACGGCGAGCCGCGCTTCCTGCGCGAGATGCGCGAGCTCGTCTACGCCACGGGCGACGGCGGCTTCCGGGTCGAGCCGATCGACTGGAGTGTCTACGCCAAGGCGCTCGGCAAGGGCGAGAAGTGGACGGCCGACCACGCCGACCTCGCCGCGAGCGTGCAGGCCCGCCTGGAGGAGGTGCTGCTCGATCTCGCCACGTGGCTGCACGAGCGCACCGGCGCCCGCTATCTCACGATGGCCGGAGGAGTGGCGCTCAACTGCGTGGCGAACACCCGTCTGTTCGCCGAGGGCCCGTTCGAGGAGGTGTGGGTGCAGCCCGCGGCGGGCGACTCGGGCACCGCGCTCGGGGGAGCGCTGCACCTCGCGCAGGCCAACGGCGACCCCGTGACGCCGATGCCCGGCGCCGACCTCGGGCGCGGCTGGAGCGACGAGGAGCTGGGTGCCTGGCTCGACGTGGCGCGGGTGCCGTACGAGCGCCCCGCCGACCTCGCCGCGACCGTCGCCGCCGAGCTCGCGGCCGACCGCGTGATCGCCTGGTTCCAGGGACGCGCCGAGTACGGCCCGCGCGCGCTCGGCCGCCGCTCGCTGCTCGCCCACCCCGGCAACCCCCGCAACACCGAGCGGCTCAACGACGTGAAGGGCCGCGAGCAGTTCCGTCCCATCGCCCCGATGGTGCTGGCGGAACGCGCCCCCATGATCTTCGGCAGGGGCCCGATGTCGAGCCCGTACATGCTGTTCGTCCACGACGTGCGGCCGGAGTGCGCGACCGCATCCCCGCGGTGGTGCACGTCGACGGCACGGCCCGGATCCAGACCGTCGAGCGCGGCCGCGACCCGTTGCTGGCCCGGCTGCTCGAGGAGTTCGAGGCGCGCACCGGGCTGCCGGTGGTGGTCAACACGAGCCTCAACACGGCCGGCGCCGATGGTGGACGACCCGCGCGACGCGCTGGAGTGCTTCGGCTCGGCCCCGGTGGACGTGCTCGTCCTCGGTCCGTACGTCGTGCGCAGGGGGGCGGTGTTCGCCGGATGACGACTGAGATGACCCGGGAGACGAACCCGGCTCCCACCGGGGAGCCGCACCAAGGAACGGGGCCGGCGGTCACGGTCGTCATCCCGACGATCGGGCGGCCGAGCCTGGCCGCCACCCTCGCCGCGGTCGGTTCCGGTCCCGAGATTCTCGTGGTGGACGACCGGCCGGGGGAGAGCCTGGAGCCGTTGCCGGTGCCCGACCACGTACGCGTGCTCAGGTCGGGCGGGCGTGGCCCGGCCGCCGCGCGCAACGCCGGATGGCGGGCCGCGACGACGCCGTGGGTGGTGTTCCTCGACGACGACGTGGTGCCGGGCCCTGGCTGGGTCCGCGCGCTGACGGAGGACCTCGCCCGCCTGCCCGAGGACGTCGGCGGGAGCCAGGGACGGCTGGAGGTGCCGCTGCCGGCGGGCCGCCGCCCGACCGACGCCGAGCGCAACACCGCAGGGCTGGCCGACGCCGACTGGATCACCGCCGACATGGCCTACCGCAAGACGGCCCTGGAGGCGGCCGGCGGGTTCGACGAGCGCTTTCCCGGGGCGTACCGGGAGGACGCCGACATCGCGCTGCGGGTCGAGCAGGCCGGGTTCGCCCTGGTGAAGGGCGAACGCCTGACCCGCCACCCGGTGCGCGACGACGGCTTCTGGTCCAGCGTGCGCTTCCAGCGCGGCAACGCGTCCGACGCGCTCATGCGCCACGTGCACGGCCGCGACTGGCGGGCGGCCATCGGCGGCCATCCGGGCAGGCTCAGGCGGCACGCCCTCACCACCGGCATGGGCCTGCTCGCGCTCACGCTCGCCGCGACCGGGGGGCGCCGGAGGCGACTGGCCGCCGCCGCGGGACTGGCCTGGCTCGGCCTCACCGCCGAGTTCGCCTGGGCGCGCATCGCCCCCGGCCCGCGTACGCCGGAGGAGATCGCGCGCATGGCGGTGACCAGCGTGGTCATCCCTCCGGTGGCCTGCGCGCACCGGATCAGGGGCGAGGTGAAGGTACGGACGGGCAAGACGGGGAGGCGCTCGTGATCGGGACCGCTCTGGTGGTGCGGCCCGACAACGCGGGCGACGTGCTGCTCGCGGGGCCCGCCGTGCGCGCCGTCGCCGCCGGGGCGCGGGAGGTCGTGATGCTCGCCGGCCCGTACGGCAGGGCCGCGGCCGAACTCCTGCCCGGCGTCGACCGCGTCCTGGAGTGGCGCGCCCCGTGGATCGACCCCGACCGGATGCCGATGACCTCCGAGCACGCGGCCCGCCTGGTGGAGCAGGTCCGCGCCGTCGGCCCGGACGTGGCCGTCGTCTTCACGTCCTTCCACCAGTCGGCGCTGCCGACGGCCCTGCTGCTGCGGCTGGCAGGCGTGCCGCGGATCGCCGCGATCAGCGAGGACTACCCCGGCTCCCTGCTCGACGTGCGTCACGTCGTGGACGAGAGCGTGGACGTCCCCGAGCCGGAGCGGATGCTCGGCCTCGCCCGCGCCGCCGGCTTCGACCTCCCGCCGGGCGACGACGGGCGGCTCGCCGTGCGCGGTCCGCTGCCGGACGTGGAGCACCTCACGGGCCCGCCCGGCTACGTGGTGGTGCATCCCGGCACGACCGCGCCGGCGAGGGCCTGGCCCGCCGAGCGCTGGGCGGAGGCGGTCGAGGCGCTGCTGGCCGCGGGCGAGCGGGTCGTCGTCACCGGCAGCCCGGGCGAGCGGGCGCTGACCGCGATCGTCTCCGGCCCCGCGCTCGGCTCCGGTTTCGCGCTCGATCTGGGCGGGGCGACCACGTTCCCCGAGCTGGCCGCCGTGCTGGCCGGGGCGTCGGCGGTGGTCGCCGCCAACACCGGCCCCGCCCACCTCGCGGCGGCCGTCGGCACGCCGGTGGTCAGCCTGTTCGCGCCGGTCGTGCCCGCCGCCCGCTGGGCGCCGTACGGCGTGCCCACGGTGGTGCTCGGCGATCAGAACGCCCCCTGCCGGGGGAGCAGAGCGCGAATCTGCCCCGTGCCCGGCCATCCGTGCCTGACCTCGGTCGGCGGGGCGCAGGTGGTCGACGCGGTGCGCCGCCTCGCCGCGGTCGACGAGGCCGTGAAGGAGGTGGTGCCATGAGGATCGCCCTGGTGTCGGAGCACGCCAGCCCGCTGGCGACCCTCGGCGGTGTGGACGCCGGCGGGCAGAACGTGCACGTCGCGGCGCTGGCCCTGGCCCTGGCGGAACGGGGCAACGAGGTCGTCGTGCACACGCGGCGGACCTCCCCCGACCAGCCGGACGTCGTGCCCATGGCGCCCGGCGTCACCGTCGAGCACGTGCCGGCCGGGCCCGCGGAGCCGCTGCCCAAGGACGAACTGCTGCCGCACATACCCGAGTTCGGGGCGCACCTGGCCCGCACCTGGAAGGCCGAGCCGCCCGACGTGGCGCACGCGCACTTCTGGATGAGCGGGCTGGCCACGCTGACGGCGGCGGAGCCTCTTCACATCCCGGTCGTGCAGACCTACCACGCGCTCGGCACCGTGAAGCGGCGCTGGCAGGGCGAGGCCGACACCAGCCCGCCGGGCCGGATCGCGATCGAGCGCGACATCGGCCGCCGGGCGGTCGCGGTCATCGCGACCTGCTCCGACGAGGTGGGGGAACTCGTCGCGATGGGGGTGCCGCGCGACCGGATCAGGGTCGTGCCGTGCGGCGTCGACCTCGGCCTGTTCCGCCCGGACGGCCCGGCCGCCCCGCGTGCCGACCGGCCCCGGGTGCTGAGCATCGGGCGCATGGTGCCGCGCAAGGGGGTGGACACCGTCGTCCGCGCCATGCGGCAGCTGCCCGGCGCCGAACTCGTCGTCGCGGGCGGCGACCCGGGCGACGAGGAGAGCACGCGGCTGCGCACGCTCGCCGACGGCCTCGGCCTCGGCGACCGGGTCCGGCTGATCGGCAGCGTGAGCCGGGCCGAGGTGCCGGCCCTCATGCGCTCCGCGGACGTCCTGGTGACCGTCCCGTGGTACGAGCCGTTCGGAATGGTGCCCCTGGAGGCCCTGGCCTGCGGGGTGCCGGTGGTCGCCTCGGCGGTCGGCGGCCACCTCGACACCGTCGCGGGATGCGGCGTGCTCGTGCCGCCCCCGGCGGCCGCGCGCGCTGTCCCCGCGCGCTCGGCGACCTGCTGACCCGGCCCGGCGTGCGGGCGGCGCTGTCGGCCGCCGGGGTCCGGCGGGCTCGCGCCCGCTACGGCTGGCCCAGGATCGCCGAGCAGACCGAGTCCGTGTACCGAAACCTGGTCGGCGGGTGCCTGGGCACCCTCGCCGCCGCGGGAGGCTGAGCGATGCATCCTCATCTGGCCCGGCTGAGCACCGCGCTGACGGCGGTGGACCCGGAGACGCCCAAGATCCACGCCTGGGGCTACAAGCTCGCGGCCGTGCTGAGCGGCGGCGGGCGGCTGCTCGCCTGCGGCAACGGCGGTTCCGCCGCGGAGGCGCAGCACCTGACCGCCGAACTGGTCGGGCGCTACCGCGCCGACCGGCGGCCGTACGCCGCGATCCCGCTGCACGGCGACACCTCGTCCCTGACCGCCATCGGCAACGACTTCGGCATGGCCGAGCTGTACGCCCGGCAGGTGCGGGCGCACGGCCGCCCCGGCGACGTGCTGATGTGCCTGTCGACCAGCGGGACGAGCCGCAACGTGACCGAGGCGGCCGAGGCCGGGCGCGAGTGCGGCCTGACGACCTGGGCGCTGACCGGCCCCGGGCCGAACCCGCTCGCCGAGCTGTGCGACGAGGCCCTGACCGTGCCCGCGGACGACACCGCGACCATCCAGGAGGTGCATCTCACGGTGATCCACATGCTCTGTGACGTGATCGAGAAGGCCGTCGCGTGAGCGGACCACTCGTCATCGTCGGACGACTCCCTGCTCGACGTCGACGTCGAGGGCACGGCCGACCGGCTGTGCCCCGACGCCCCCGTCCCCGTCGTGGAGGAGCAGGCGGAGCACCACCGGCCCGGCGGCGCGGGGCTCGCGGCGCTGCTGGCCGCCCGCGACGGCACGCGGGTCGTCCTGATCACCGCCATGGGCGACGATCCCTCCGGCCGCTGCCTCGAGGGCCTGCTGTCGCCTTCCGTCGAGATCGTGCGGCTGCCGCTGCGCGGCACGACCGTGCGCAAGACGCGGGTGCGCGCCCGCGGGCAGACGCTGGTCAGGATCGACACCGGTGACGGCAGGGCGATGGGGCGGCCCGGCCAGGTCGCCTCCGCCTCGGCGTTCGCCCGCGCGGCCGACGCCCTCGCCTCGGCGAGCGCGGTCCTGGTCGCCGACTACGGGCGCGGCGTGGCCGACCTGCTGCGTGAGCGCTGCGCGGGCTCGACGTGCCCTTGGTCTGGGACCCCCCACCCCCGGGGGTCGCTGCCCGTGCCGGGATGCGCGCTGGTCACGCCCAGCGAGGCCGAGGCCCGCGGAATGTGCGAGGAGCCGTACGTCTCGCCGGAGCGCACCGCCCGCAGGCTGGTGCGCGACCTCGACGCCGAGGCCGTCGCGATCACGCTGGGCGAGCGCGGCGCGATGCTGGCCCGCCGCGGCGGCAGGTTCGGGCCGGTCCCCGTCCCGCACGTGGCGGCCGGAACGGACGCCTGCGGCGCGGCGACCGCTTCGCCGCGGCGGCGGCGCTCGCCCTGGCGGACGGCGCGTCCACCGAGGACGCCGTCGCCCGCGCGGTCGGCGAGGCCACCAGGTTCGTGGAGGAGGGCGGGCCGCCGCGCTGCGCCTGCCGCGCCCTGCCGCCGAGTCGCCGGTGCCGTTCGGGCCGGCGCGTCCGCCTTCGAGGTGGCCGCCGCCGTACGCGCCGCGGGGGGGCCGCCTGATCGCGACCGGCGGGTGTTTCGACCTGCTGCACGCCGGGCATGTGAGCCTGCTGCGGCGGGCCCGGGCGTTAGGCGACGCCTTGGTGGTCTGCGTGAACTCCGACGACTCGATCCGGCGTCTCAAGGGACCGAGCAGGCCGTTGGTGAGCGAGCGCGACCGGGTCGAGGTGCTGCGCGCGCTCGGCTGCGTGGACGCGGTGACGGTCTTCGACGAGGACACGCCGTCGCGGGTCATCGAGCGCCTGTGCCCGGACGTGTGGGTGAAGGGCGGCGACTACGACGAGCGGTCGATGCCGGAGGCCGAGGCCGTACGCCGGGCCGGCGGGGAGGTCGTCATCCTGCCGACCGTGCCCGGCTACTCCACCACCGGCCTGATCGCCGCCGCCCGAGCCGCTTCGTGACTTCGGCCGCCTACTGAAAGGGATTCACCTCAATGGTGGGAAACGTATTGATCACCGGTGGCGCGTCCGGCCTGGGCCGGGCCACCGCAATGGCGGTCGCCAAGGCCGGCGGACGGCCGCTGGTCGTCGACGTCAACGAGCCGGACGGCGGGTTCGACCACGTGCGGGCCGACCTGGCCGACCGCGAGCAGGCCGAACGGGCCGTGCGCGAGCTCGCCGACCGGGCGGGCGGGCTCGACGGCGTCGTGACGGCGGCGGGCGTCGACGCCTGCGGCGGCTGGAGGACGTGGCCGCCGAGCAGTGGGGAACGGGTGATCGGGGTCAACCTGCTCGGGACGGCCGCGGTGGTCCGGGCGGCCCTGCCCTACCTGCGCCGGTCGGGAGGCAAGGTCGTCACCGTCGCCTCCACGCTCGGGGTGCGGGCGCTCAGCGACGCGACGGCCTACTGCGCCTCGAAGTTCGGGGTGGTGGGCTTCACCCGGGCCCTGGCGGCCGAACTGGCGGGGCAGGTGGGGGTGACCCTGCTGATCCCCGGCGGCATGCAGACGAACTTCTTCAACGACCGTCCCGACCAGTACAAGCCCGGCCCCGACGCCCGGCTGAACCAGCCGGAGGACGTCGCCTCGGCGATCCTGTTCGCGCTCGGCCAGCCGCAGGGCTGTGAGGTCAGGGAACTGGTCGTGTGCGCCTCCACGGAGACGTCATGGCCCTAGAAGATCCGCAAAGACCGGTGCTGCTCGCCCTGCGCGGGCTCGGGCTCGGCGATCTGCTGACGTCGGTGCCCGCGTTGCGGGCGCTGCGGCGGGCGCACCCGGAGCACCACTTCGTGCTGGCCACCCCGGCCTACCTCGGCGGGCTGCTGCCGCTGATCGGCGGCGTCGATGAGCTGCTCGACGTGTCCGGCCCGGGGCCGGTGCCGTACGAGTCGCCGGACGTCGCGGTCAACCTGCACGGCAGCGGCCCGGAGAGCATCCAGGCGCTGCGCCGCACACGGCCGGGCCGCCTGCTCACGCACGCCCACCACCTGGTGCCGGGCCCGGACGGCCGCCCTGGGAGCCGGAGACGCACGAGAGGCGGCGGTGGTGCTCGCTGCTGGAGTGGTACGGCATCCCGGCCGACCCGGAGGACCTGGCGCTGGGCGACCCTGGGCCGAGCCCGCTCGCCGGCGGCGAGGTGATCATCCATCCGGGAGCGGCGTTCCGGGCGCGGCAGTGGCCGCCGGACCGCTTCGCCCAGGTCGCGGCCGAACTGGCCGGGCAGGGCCACCGGGTCGTCGTCACCGGCGGCGTGACCGAGATCGCGCTCGCCCGGCACGTGGCCGCGCTCGCTGGCCTGCCGGAGGAGTCCGTGCTGGCCGGCCGTACGAACCTGCCCGAGCTCGCCGCGCTGACGGCGCACGCGGCGCTCGTCGTCTGCGGCGACACGGGCATGTCGCACCTGGCCACCGCCGTCGGCACGCCCTCGGTCATCCTGTACGGCCCGGTGCCGCCCGCGCTGTGGGGGCCGCCGCCGGGCCGCCCGCACATCGCGCTGTGGGCCGGGCGCAGGGGCGATCCGCACGGCGACCGGCCGTCGGAGGGGCTGC
Organism: Microbispora sp. GKU 823; assembly: GCF_002027145.1. Taxonomy (NCBI): domain Bacteria; kingdom Bacillati; phylum Actinomycetota; class Actinomycetes; order Streptosporangiales; family Streptosporangiaceae; genus Microbispora; species Microbispora sp. GKU 823. The sequence goes on from NZ_MWJN01000036.1 coordinate 40,624, forward strand.
TGGAGATCGGAGTGCCCGAGGTGCTCGACGCGGTCAGGAGGTTGCGAGGAGTGGGAGTGCGGTGAAGGGGTCCCGTGTCGTGGTCACCGGGGGAGCCGGGTTCCTCGGCTCCTACCTGTGCGGGCGGTTGGTGGAGCGCGGTGCGGCGGTCGTCTGCCTGGACAACTTCCTCACCGGGTCGCCGCGCAACGTGGAGCACCTGATCGGGCGGCCGGCGTTCCGGCTCGTGGAATGCGACCTCACCGGGTTCGTCCACGTGCCGGGCCAGGTCGACCTGGTGCTGCACTTCGCCTCGGCCGCGTCCCCCGCCGACTACCTGCGTCATCCGATCGAGACGCTGAAGGTCGGCAGCATGGGGACGCTGCACGCCCTCGGGCTCGCCGCAGAGAAGGGCGCGCGGTTCGTCCTCGCCTCCACCAGTGAGGTGTACGGCGATCCGCTGGAACACCCGCAGAAGGAGACGTACTGGGGCAACGTCAACCCGGTCGGGCCGCGCAGCGTATACGACGAGGCCAAGCGATTCGCCGAGTCGCTGACCACGGCCTACCGCAACTCGCGGGGTGCCGACACCGGGATCGTGCGGATCTTCAACACGTACGGCCCGCGGATGCGGCCGCACGACGGCCGGGCGATCCCCACGTTCATCCGTCAGGCGCTGCTCGGTGAACCGATCACCGTGACCGGCGACGGCAGCCAGACGCGGTCGATCTGCTACGTGGACGACACGATCGACGGCGTGCTCGCGCTGGCCGAGAGCGACTTCGCCGGGCCGGTGAACATCGGCAACCCGGCCGAGATGTCGATGGCGGAGCTGGCGGAGACGATCCGCGACCTGGCGGGCTCGTCCTCCCCGATCCGGTTCGTCGAGCGGCCGGTCGACGACCCCGCCGTCCGCCGTCCCGACACCTCGCTCGCCGAGGAACGGCTCGGCTGGCGTCCGCGCGTCGACCCCGTCACCGGCCTGCGCCGTACGATCGACTGGTTCGAAAAGGAGCTCACCTCCTACTCCGTCGCCTCCTGACCCCGCCGCCCCGGACCTTCGGGGCGGCGACAGGCGTCTTGTTGGGGCTCAGTTCATTCCTGTCCCCTTCGGGGCGGTGCTGACGCCCTGCTCCTGGAACAGCTTGTACAGGTGCCGGATGGAGATGTGGTGTGCCGCAGCGATCATCTCCGCGTCCAGATCCGGATATCGCCGAGCCGCTGCTCGGGGTTCAGGCATGCCAGTCAACCAAAGGGACTTCACGAAAGCCGGTGAAGGTCAGTCACGAGGGACCCGTGAATGGACACGCTGACGGCACCGAATGTGATGCGAATCACTACTGATGGACCCTTCACGGACAGGGGACAGTGTTTGAAATCGGCAATGCGTGCTCTGGCCGCTTCGCTGCGTGGCGGTGAATGCGTGGACGGGATCGCGTAGAAGCCAGACCGACCTTGTTAGAACACCAAAAGCATGACCTGCTCGACGTAGTCGCGCTCCCGGAGACTTGCGGCCATCATTGCGAGGGCAACCAGTGGCCGGGTTATGTCTGGGATGAGGCGCTTCCGGCCGTTCTTCTTGGCGACGTCATCGTGTGCGGTGCTCGCATCGTCGGCATCTAGGAGGGTCTGCGGGCGGGCCCTGATGCCTAGTTCGGACAGCAGCGTGGCGATGACCCCTGTCTGCTCCCACCGCTGGAAGTGCCAATAGACCGTCTGCCAGGGCGGCAGGTCCGTGGGCAGGTATCGCCAGGGACAGCCCGATCGCACCAGATACAGGATCGCGTTCACGATCTCCCGGCGCGGATGCTTCTCCGGACGCCCGTCCGTGCTGGGTGCCGGCAGCAAGGGCTGGATCTGTTCCCACTGCGCATCGGTGAGGTCGGAGGGGTAACGGCGAGGGGACACACGCACATTATGGCGACAAATCGGACCAGGGAGAAGATCGCGTCGTTGTGCCCAGGTAGTTGACGACCTTTTCAAACATGTCCGTGGAAAGTAGCGCAGCGTAGTGGTCGCCCATGGTGTGCGGGTGATCGTGGGAGGGTGGGTCACCCATTTGATCGGGCATTTTCTTCTTCTTGTCGTCCTGCCGGTCCAGTCGGTGATCACGCCCCGTAGATCTTGACGTACGTTTCTGGCGTCCGGCTAAATCCACCTAATTGTGCTCTTTCGGGCTCGCATGGAAGTGGAGTGTGCGTGACACCGTTACCCCCGAAAGCTTCTGAATGGGCAGATCTGCCCAGACGGCAACGTCCGAAACGCCGCGGTACCCCGTTGCTGCGAACAACGGTCCTGTTCGTCGCCACGAACATGGCTATTGGACTGGCCGCCATCCCATCCCGGGCAGAAGAGCCACAACCGGCCGCGCCCCAGAGTTCCGAAGCCTCGGAGGCCGGGGATGGCAGGCGTGCCGTCGACCCGGTGGTCGAAGAGGCCAAAGCCAAGGCCCACAACTCTGGCAAGAGGGTGGAGATCCCGGAACGCAACACCGAGACGGTCACGCTGTACGCCAACCCCGACGGCAGGACCCTCCATATGGAGCTCAGCGCCCAGCCGATCCGGGTCAGGAACGCTGACGGCAAGGGTCTCACGCCGATCGACACCACCCTTGCCGAGGCGGACGGTGTCATCAAGCCCAAGGCCATTCAGGGGAACCTTGTCCTGTCCGCCGGCCAGGACAAGACCCTGCTCAGGAGCCGGGCGGCGGGCGCCACGGCAGAGATCGCCGCGCCGTCGGTGCTGCCCAAGCCCAAGCTGAAGGGCAACGCCGCCGTCTACTCTGGCGCGTACGGCAAGGGCCGGGACCTGCTGGTGACCGTGAACCCGACCGGTTTCCGGCAGCAGATCACCATCGCCGAACGGCCTACCGGCCCGGTCTCCTTCAAGGTGCCGGTGGAGCTGCCCGAGGGGCTGTCGTTCAAGAAGAACGCCGCGGGCAGGCCCACCATCGTGGGCAAGGACGGCGAGACGCTGACGGAGGTACGGCCGACCCTGGTGCAGGACGCCAATGCCGCCGACGCCAACGCCGCCATGGGGGCGGGGAAGGTCGGCAAGGCCGCCGTCGCTCTCGGCGAGGATGGCAAGACTCTGGTGTTCACGCCGGACGCCGCGTTCCTGGCCGACCCGGCAGTCACCTACCCGGTGACGATGACCGCCGCGGTGTCCGACTGGTGGGAGGGTCACACCGGCCAGTCGTCGCTCGGCGGCATGGACACCTTCGTCAACAATGCCGACTACCCAGACAGCTGGGACAACTTCCTCCTCGACCGGATCCTGGTCGGCAAGTCCAACAACGGCGCGGTGCGCTGGCGCGGCTACCTCCAGTTCCCGGACATCCCTGCCGAGTTCGCGGGCAGCACGGTGGAGAACGCCGACCTGATCCTGTGGAACTACTACTCCAACGCCTGCGGCGAGCGCGTCGGCTCCGGCATCACAGCGCGGCAGATCACCTCCGACTGGGATGAGCTGACGCTCACCTGGAACAACCAGCCGTCCGTCACCAACACCGGCGCGGACACCGAGTACGGCGCCTACAGCGACTACAACTGCACAGGCTCGATGGCCTACGCCTGGGATCTCATCCACTCGGTCGACGACATCGTCCAGGCATGGGTCGACGGCGCCACCAACTACGGCATCCAGCTCACCGCCGGCAGCGAATCGGATGTGACGAACTGGCGGCGCTACCGAACCGACGAGGCCGGCGGCTGCAAAACAGAGCCGCTGCAGAACTGTCAAGGGACACTTCACCCGCCCATCCTCACCGTGGACTTCGAGCCGCCTCCCCCGCCGGTCGTCGATGGCTTCACCTTCATGTCGCCCGACCCCATCACGAGCCTCCCGACGTGGGAGGAGGCCCGTGCCAGGTCGATATATGAGCCGACGGGCAGCGAGCAGACGAGCATCAGCAACGAGTTCGCCGGTCAAATCGCGGGACAGCGCGACGGGGAAGCCTTCGAAGTGCGGACATCCGATCTCGATCTCCCCGCCGAAGGCAGTGACGGCGATGACGGGAGCGGTGAGGACACCCGCCCGCCGCAGGTGGTCGCGGTCGAACCTGCGAACGGCGCCGTCGACGTCCCCCTCGGCACCAAGTTGAAGGTCACCTTCTCCGAACCGGTTGACGAGGCCACCGTGGTGCTCAAGGATCCCGGCGGTGTCGAAGTCACGGCGACGATGGCATATGACAGCACCAACACGACGGTGACCGTCACACCGGCGCAGGCACTGAAGCCGGAAACCACGTATACCGCGGTGGTCTCGGGTGCGCTCGATTCCGCGGAGAACACCATGGTTCCGTATTCGTGGTCGTTCACCACCGGCGGTCCGGACACGACGGCGCCGACGGTGACGGCGACGAACCCCACTGCCGGAGCTACGGATGTGCCGGTCACCTCTCCGGTCACTGTGACGTTCAGCGAAGCGGTCACCGACGCGCAGTTCACACTGAAGGACCCGGCCGTACGGCGGTCGCGGGCGCGACGGCCACGGACACCACCCACACGGTGCTCACGTTCACCCCCGCCCAGCCGCTGGCTGCGACCACCGCGTACACCGCCGAGGTGTCCGGGGCCAAGGACGCCTCGGGCAACCCCATGGCCCAGCCGTATACCTGGTCGTTCACCACCGGCGTGCAGCCGCCGACGGGGCTGGTGGCGGCCTACGGCATGGACGAGGGTGCGGGGACGAGTGTGGCCGACTCGTCCGGCCACGGCAACGCCGGGGTGTCCACCACCGCCTCCTGGCAGAACGGCAAGTACGGCAAGGCCCTGTCGTTCGACGGCACGTCCAGCTGGGTCACGGTCCCGGACGCCGAGTCGTTGCGCCTGACAACGGGGATGACGCTGTCAGCCTGGGTCAACCCCGCAGTGGTGGCCGACTGGAGCACCGTCGTGGCCAAGGAGCTGAGGACCTCCGAAGGCCTCTCGTACTCGATGTACGCCGCCAACGGCGGCTCGGTCCCATCGGGCTGGGTGCAGACCTCTGCCGATGACTACTCGGCGGTCGGAGGCGTCTCGCCGTTGCCGGTGAACACCTGGAGTCACCTGGCGCTCACGTACGACGGTGCTGCCCTGCGGTTGTTCGTCAACGGTCAGCAGGTCGCAGAGACCGCGCTCAACGGCGGCCTCCACGACGACGGCGGCCCGCTGCGGATCGGCGGCAACGACATCTGGGGCGAGCTCTTCCGTGGTCTGATCGACGAGGTGCGCGTCTACAACCGCGCCCAGAGCGCGACCGAGATCCAGACCGATATGACCACTCCCGTGGGCTCCGGCGCGCCGGACCCCACACCCCACACCCACACCAACCCCCACCCCCACCCCCACCCCGACGCCGGTGGCGGGGCTCGTGGCGGCGTACGGCATGAACGAGAGCACCGGCACGACCGTGGCCGACTCCTCCGGCCAGAACAACACCGGAGCAGCCCGGGACACCAGCTGGGCGACCGGCAGGCACGGTGGCGCGCTGTCGTTCAACGGCACCTCCAGCTGGGTGACCATCCCGCACGCACCGTCGCTGCGGTTGACGAACGCGTTGACGCTCTCGGCATGGGTGCGTCCCGCGGCGCTGGGCACTGTGTGGCGCAGCGTGCTGATGAAGGAGCACGCCGAGGCAGGCGGCGGCTACGGCCTCTACGCCGCCACCGAGTACTCCGCCCCGGCCGGCTGGTTGCAGACCGCCGAGGAGGGCGGCGCCCTCACTGGCAGCAGTCAGCTGCCGCTGAACCAGTGGAGTCATCTGGCTTTCACCTACGACGGCGGCATGGCCACGGTGTATGTCAACGGTGCCCAGGTCTCCCAGGCGCCGATTGCCGGCGAGGTCATCGACGACGGCGGCGCGCTGCGGATCGGCGGCAACGCCTTTTGGGGCGAGTTCTTCAGCGGCCTGATCGACGAGGTGCGCGTCTACAACCGCGCCCAGAGTGCGGCGGAGATCCAGGCCGACATGAACACCCCGATCCCCACCGCCCCGACGCCCACGTCAGCCGAACGCCGCACCGCGTCCACCGGCGGCGCCCCGGGCATCGCGAAACTGGCGGTGTCCAGCGATGAGGGAGCATCCGGCGCCACGGAGCTCACTGTGTGGGTGTCGGATCCGCGGGGCGTCCGGCGAAGGTCGAGGTGGAGGTGGCGCGCGAGTCGGCCAAGTCGTCGAAGCCCAGACTGCCGAAGGACGAATGGGCGGCGACGAAGGAGCTGGCCTGGACCGGCACGGTGACGGGGAAGGCCGATTCGCCGCGGCACACGCTGCGGGTGCCGGCCGGCAAGCTGCAGAAGGGGCAGCGGCTGCGTTGGCGAGCCCGCGCGACGGTCCCCGGCGCGTCCGGCGCGTGGTCGGATTGGCAAACGTTCGAGGTCGGCGATGCCCGGGCGGCTGCCAGGCCAGTATCGGCTGAAGCCTCCCAGGCCACAGCGCCCCAGGCCGCAGCCGCGACTTCCGGCTTCGAGTACAAGCACCCGTCGCTGGAGGACTGCTATTCCACAGCACCTGCGCCTTGGCGCACTGACGCGTGGTCGCGGATGCAGGAGCGCCCGCACTCGGCATGCTGGACCACGTGGATCGGACACGGAGGATGGGAGGAGTACGACGACCACGGCGTCAAGAAGCGCAGAAACAGGACGGCCTGGTGGGTCAAGCTGTTCCCGGGTCCGCTGCGGATTCCGGCGAAGCTGCTGGACAAGGTGACCGACGATGACGTTTTCACCTTCCGGGCGACCTGGGTGGCACACACCTACATCGGCGATCACACCGGCAACGCCATCTACAAGGGCGGCACAACCACCGCCGGCCTGAAACCGCAGAACATCAAGTTCTTCGTGAAACTGACCGACTTCGGCATCTGGAACAGAGGCGACCGTCGTACGGAACTCGACGATGACCTGGACGACGTCCAGATCGAGTTCGACCTCGCCACGCAAGGGTGCCAGATCCAGCGGGGGGATCCGACCCAGCTCAAGACGATCGAGGGCTGGCGTTCGACGCCGTATCTCGAGTACCTGGTCAACACGCCCAAGCCGGCCGCGCACGACAGAGAAGTCTGTTCCATCATGCCCGCCATCACCCAATACAAGGAGAACAAGGGCCGGCTGCCCCTGTGGGACCAGGAGCTCCTCAGCCAGCAGGGCAAGAGGCTCGGCGTGGTGCGGTGGGGACAGGGAGTTCCCAGCAACAGCCTGTGGTCGCCAAGCTTCCGCTGCGACTGGAAGCAACTCGGAGGCTTCAAGAAGGAGGAGGGGAATACCGGCGGCTGTATCTACATCAGAGCCGACCGGGTATTCACGATGTCCAAGAGCCGGGATGACGAGTTCCTTGACGTCATCCGCCATATCGAGAAGGCGCTGAACCCGGCGACAAACGCCGGCACCTATCCGCCGTACCGCCCGGGAGACACAACGAGCAATCGAGATATCAACCTTCCGCCGGTGAAGGGGCCCCTGGGGAACGAACTGCCGAAGGTCATCGCGGGCAACTACGCGAAGCCGCCGAACACCCCTGAGGGTGCTCCGCTGTGGAGGGGCACCGACAAGGGCTACGATGAGAACCGGGCGATCTTCTCCAAGCATCCGTTCTCGGTGCCTCAGGATAACTTCGCGATGGGGAAGCCCGGCGCCCCCAACTATGGCGTGAATTACTGCAAGTACTACACCTCGGATGTCTACGTGCAGTACGGCTACACAGAGGTGCAGTGTGACGAGTACCCATTCGCATCCACCCAAGAAGGGGCCGCGAAAGACAAGATCAACTATTCCGTACAGGGGGTCCGGAAGAGCCATAACCTGCTGCACGGGAAGCTTCTCAAAGCTTTCTACGGCCATTACCGGCTCCTTACCTATGATCCTGTGGATACAATCACCAAGGTCAGTGACAGCCCGTTCTGGGTGAAAATCGTAGACTGACGTCCGTAAAATGCGGGGCTGCTAAGTGCGGCCCCGCATTGCCCATTAGACGTAAGGACGCTGAGAACAATGAATGGAGAGCTGGCGCTTCCCGCGGAGGACCAGTGGGATCTGCTGGTCGAGTACGGGCGCGGGCTCGAGTTCGGCTTCCATGCCCTCTGGGTGGAAAGCGACGATCCAGAGGAGCTGGCGCGGCTACTGAAGGTGGATCCAAGTACTCGTCTGGAGTGCGACCTGGCCACCATGCAAGATGTGTTCATAGGTCCGCCGGAGAAGGCCATCTGGATGGGTCCTCACGCGCCCGGCTGGACGCATATGTTCGCCTTCGGCATGTACTCCTTCCATCCCGTGCTTCGTAACCTGGGCAAGCGGCGGGTTTTCGAGATGTACTTCGCGGGAGAAGTGGGCGAAGGACTTGAGCCGCTGTACCTCAACTACGACGGAGAACAGCTCGGCGACGTCACCCCGCCGGACGCAGCGGGTGGAGAGATGGACATTCCAGAATATCGTCCCTATGCGGCGGGGCTGGAGCTCGGCACGGCACGGGACCACGAGCGGGATATCCATCTCATGTTCTGCATGATGGGTCGTATCACAGGACGCTTCGCCGACCGGGACTGGTGGACGGCGACCCGCACCTTCTACCGCATACCCGACAGGTCGTGGGAGACGTGATGACACTCTGCCTCGTCCCGATCCGCTGTGCGCTCGCGCCGGACCCCGCGGGATGACCTGAAATGACGCAACCCGAGCAGGCGCTCCCCGCGGAGAACCAGTGGGATCTGATGGTCGAGCACGGGCACGGTCTCCAGAACGGATTCCACGGGCTCTGGGTCGAGGGCGACGATCCCGAAGAACTCTCCCGGCTGCTCCGGGTGGATCAGGACTCCCGCCTGGAGTGCGACCTCGAAACCGCGACAGAGGTGTACGGAAGCACACGGGAGCGGGGCGCTGTGTGGATCGGCCCGCACGCCCCCGGCTGGACGCATGTCCTCGTCTTCGGTCTGCATCCGTACCATCCCGCCATCCTGAATCTTGGGAAGCGCCGTGTCTTCGAGATCTTCTGCCGCGAAGAGCTGGGCGAGCTGGATCCCTTGAACCTCTACTACGACGGAGCACAGCTCGGAGACGTCACCCCGCCGTACGACCAGGGGGGCGACATGGATCTCCCTGAGTACCTGCCGTACACGCTTGGACTGGAGCTGGGGGAGACAAGGAGCCTCAAGCGGGACATGCATCTCATGGCGAGCATGGTGGGTCGCATAACGGGACGCTTCACCGACCGGGATTGGTGGACGGCGACCCGCACCTTCTACCGCATACCCGACAAGGCATGGGGGACATGATGAGAACTCGTAGAACAGCCGCCGCCGGCGGGCCCCGGGCGCTTTTCCGCATACTTGGCCGTCGCTTGGCCGCCCGGCTCGGGTAGTGCACCCCGCCCGGGGTAACGCGCACGTATGAATTTCGCGAAGTACCAGGATGAGCTGTACGCCCAGGGACTGACCGGCCATCAGCCGCCGTATCCCATGACCTTCGCGGAGCTGGAAGACCGGGCGTCGGCCGCGATGAGGCCGAAGGTCTGGGGATACGTGGCCGGCGGCGCGGGCGACGAGCACACCCAGCGGGCCAACTGCGAGGCGTTCACGCACTGGGGCCTGTATCCGCGCATGCTGGTCGCCCCAGCCGAGCGCGACATGTCGATCGAGTTGTTCGGGATCAAGCTGCCCACGCCGGTGTTCATGGCGCCCATCGGGGTGATCGGAGTGTGCGCCCAGGACGGCCACGGCGACCTCGCGTGCGCGCGGGCCTCCGCTCGCACGCACGTTCCGTTCTTCGCGGCGACCCTCTCCGCGGATCCGATGGAGGACGTGGCCCCTGCGCTCGGCGACACGCCCGGCTTCTTCCAGCTCTACACGCCGCCGGATCGGGACCTGGCCACGAGCCTGGTGCACCGCGCCGAGGCGGCGGGCTTCAGGGGCATCGCCGTCACCCTCGACACCTGGGTCACCGGCTGGCGGCCCCGGGACCTGCGCGGCTCCAACTATCCACAGGTGCCCAGCGGATGCCTGAGCAATTACACCAGCGACCCGGTTTTCCGGAAGGGACTGCGCCCCGGCGAGGACGCCACCGAGGCGGCGGTGCGCAGGTTGCCGATCTTCGGTGGCCCGTTCAGGTGGGACGACCTGGACTGGCTACGGTCGCAGACCAGGCTGCCGCTGATGCTCAAGGGCATCTGCCATCCCGAGGACGTCCGTCGCGCCAAGGACCACGGCGCGGACGCCGTCTACTGTTCCAACCACGGGGGACGGCAGGCCAACGGAGGACTGCCCACCCTGGAGTGCCTGCCCGGCGTGATCGAGGCCGCCGACGGGCTGCCGGTCCTGTTCGACTCGGGGGTGCGCAGCGGCGCCGACGTCATCAAGGCGCTGGCGTTGGGCGCGACCGCGGTGGGGATCGGCCGTCCGTACGCGTACGCGCTGGCGGTCGGCGGCGTCGACTGTGTCGTGCACGTGCTGCGCTCGATACTGGCCGAAGCGGACCTCATCATGGCCGTCGACGGATACCCCACCCTCAAGGACCTCACGCCCGAGGCGCTGCTCCGCGTGTGAGGCCGCCTCACGGCGTCGTGTCCCTGATTCAGGCACCCGTGCCGGGGCCCGCCGCCTCCACCGCGACGGGCCACTGGAAGGTGAGGTAGGGATGCGCACCGGACAGCCATTCGCCGGTGAGCCGCACCCCGGTCACCAGCTCCACCACGGTCATCGCGGCGGCCTGCCAGTCGTCCTCGTCCCCGGAGAGCAGCTCGGTCATGGCACGCAGTTCGGGCTCCAGCACCGCGAAGTCGTCGCCGGCCCATTCATCCCAGAACATCGCGTCGAGGCCGACCAGCACCCGGCCGTCGGCCGCGTAGCTCAGCCTGTTGTCGCCCTCGACGTTCCAGTAGACGCCGCACACCCGGCCGTCGCGGCTGAGCCGCCGCAGGACTTCGGGCAGGCTGCCCAGGAACCCGTTGTTCTCGAACATCATCACGGCCGATGCGGCCGGTTCCACCGTCATCGGATGGACCCCGTCGTCGTAGGGAAGCGCTTCTAACGGCGCGGCCTCGTGCACCTCGTGCCGGGTCCCGCCGCTCACCCGAAATCCGATGTCGGCGACGGAGAACGGCCGGTGGTCGTGCGGGACGACGACCGTCCAGCACATCGCCACCTCCAGCCACGGTTCCTCCCGCAGCAGCTTCCGGTAGTGAGAGAAGATCTCAGCAAAGGCAGGGCGGTCGTCGTTCAAGGGACGCTCCGGAGCAGGCGGAAGATCTGTCGGCGTGATCGTGCCAGAAGGCGCCGACAGAATGCTCCGTCATCGGTCAGAACGGGCTCTCAGCGCGTCGGCGAACCAGGTGAGGGCCGGGGTCAGCGGGTCCGGGGGCGGCCAGCCGTTGACCACCGAGAGCAGCCGGAAGTACGACTCCCTGCGAGGGTCGTCCGCGGTCTCCAGCAGGGTGAGCAGCCGGCGTCGAAGGGCGGCGTCGTCCGGGTGGCCGACGAGGTCGGCGTACCGTGCGGTCACGGCGGCGACGATCGCGTCGGCCTGGCGTGAGGCGCTGTCGACGCCCGCGGCGAGCGCGGGGGCGACGTGGTCGCGGACCAACGCCACCGCGTCCGGGCGCGGGCCGTCTCCCCGGACGCGGTCGGCCAGGTGCTGCTCGGCGACGCGCCGCATGAACGCCCCGAACTCCGGGTCGGCGGCCAGCCCGGCCAGCTCGATCCACGCCTCGACCTGCTCGTCCTCGGGGTCGTCGGGCAGCTCGGGGGGTCATCGTGCGCCTGATTCCCGTCAGGTCGGCGTCCAGGCCGCCGAAGGCGGCGTCGAGGAAGCCGTCGACCAGCCGCCGGCGCTCGTCCTCGGAAAGCCTGGCGAGTCTGTGCATGAGATCCATCTCCTCGGGGGTGGAGCCGCGCCGTGCCACCGCCGTCGCCACCGCGCGCCGCAGGCGCAGCACCCGGATCTGCGTCGCCAGCGCCTCGGCGTGCGCCGCCGCGACCTGCGCGAGCGTGGCCTCCCGGTCCAGGACCCTGCGGATCGTGGGAAGGTCGATCCCCAGGTCGCGCAGCGTCCGTACGAGGTCCAGCCGGGCGGCGGCGTCGGTGTCGTACAGGCGGTAGCCGGCCGGGCTGCGGCCGGTGGGCGGCACGATCCCGCAGTCGGAGTAGAACCGGATGGCCTTGACCGTCAGTCCGGTCCGCCGTGCCAGCTCACCGATCGAGTAGAGCGTGTCGCCGTCCATGCCCCCACCCTCGCGTCTCCCCCTACCGGAGACTCAACTCGGCTCTCCTGCCTCCCGGGAAACTCCGAAGGCAAGCAGATGGACGGCGAGGAGGCTGATCCAGCCGAGGTCCACCGCGATCAGGATGCGCTGGATCAGGCCCGCGTTCGCGGCGCCGGCCTCCCAGGCCGTGCCGAACCAGACCATCAGGACGAGCCCGGCCGCGGCCGTCAGCAGCAGGTACGCGCGCCAGCCGCTTCCGAGGCGGCGGGAGATGGGGAAGCAGGCGGCCGGCAGGGCGAGGAAGAGCACCACACCGGCCACGTCGTGCGCCTGATGGTGCCAGCTCGTCGTGATCGGGTCTGAGCTTCCCGGTGGATAGCCCCGCATCGGATCCATCGTGAACAGGCCGGAGACGACCATGGCGAGCCCGGCCACGCCGACGAGCAGGGCACCCACCGGTGACCGCAGCACAGTGCGCACCGCGGCGGCGAAGCCGAGCAGCGACAGCCCCGTGAGCAGGAAGTTCGCGATCTGGATCCAGCCCCGGTCGCCGAGGCTCAGCGCGCTGCCGGGATGGCGGAACGGGTCGTAGCCCGAGCGGGCCGCGCCCTCCACCAGGATCACGCCCAGGAAGAGCGGGCCGCTGACGGCACCGCACAGCAGTGTCGCGGGCCGTGCTCTGCGAGACTCTGCGATGGCATCCATGCCGTCATCCCACGCCCGACGCCCGGCCGAGCTCGCCGCGCTCGACGGATGGCCCGCGACTCGCCGCACACTGCGCGACTGGACGGCGGACGCCGTGCTGTTCGGTTTCTCGGCGGTCATGTGGGTGGAGAACCGGGACTTCCCGCCGGAAGGCGTGGACTTCGTGCCCGGCTGGATGGTCGCGGTCAACCCGTGGGCCGGCGCCCTCGCCTGCCTGGCGTTGTGGTGGCGGCGCCGCCTGCCGGTGCTCCTGGCCGTCGCCATGGTGCCCGCGCTGCTGGTCTCGGGATCGGCGCTGGGCGCGGCCATGGTGATCACGCTCACGGTGGCCGTCCACCGTCCGTGGCCGCGCGCCGCGATGGTCACCGCGGCATACCTGGCGGTCGTCGGCCACTACGCGCTGTTCGGCCGGCCTCCCGGCGTGGAGCGGCCGGTGATCGTGGCGACGACGCTGCTGCTGTTCGTCGTCCCGTTCTGCCTCGGGACGGCCGTGGGTTGTCCAACGCGGAGATAGCCCAGCGGCTGTACATGTCGGTGGGCGCGGTCAAGGCACACATCTCCAGCGCGCTGACCAAGCTCGGCCTGCTCAACCGGATCCAGCTCGCCCTGCTCGCCCACGACGCGCGGGACTGACCGTGTGGAGGGCGCGGTCGACGACGGCGGCCAGGTCGCCGCCGTGGGCGCCGTGCCAGTAGATCCGGCCGCAGGCGAGGCAGCGGGCGAACTCGTCGTAGCTGCGCCGGGTGCCGGGCTCCAGCGCATCCTCCACCTCGGCCTTGCCGACCGGGGCGAGCCGCCCGTTGCAGGCCGTGCAGCGGGTCCACGGGGTCAGCGGCGGGCGGAAGCGGTCGAGCACGTCGAGGAACTGGTCGTCCGGCCGGGCGCCGCGCACGTACGCCCCGAGCCGCAGCGACCGGCGCCGCAGGATGCCCCGGTCCTGCGTGAGCAGCACCCGATCCTCGGCGTTGGCCTGCTCGATCAGGGCGTCGTCGTCCATGTCATTGCGGTACGCGGTGTCCAGGCCGACCAGGCGCAGCCGCCGCGCCAGCGTTCCCAGATGGACGTCGAGGACGAACCGGCAGCCCGGCACTGCCTGTGGCCTGGGCACGGCCGGCACCGCCACCACCTCGTCCGGACCCGGCCGGTGTGATCGGGCCACCGGGCGGCCTCCGGCGACCGGCTCGCCGATCTCGGTCAGCGGAACGCCCGCCGACTCGATCAAGTGGCCGAGCGAGGACGTCCCGTCGTACGGCAGGAGCACCTCGGGCCGCCGGTTGCGCGGCGCGAGGAAGATCCACAGCTCGGGCGCGAAGCGTACGGACACGTCCATGTCCCCAGCATGCCCCTGGGGCAGGGCCGCGGCGACGGGGTCATGTCGTCAACGCGTCCAGCGCCGTCCGGAGGAAGAGCCGCACCGCGGCCAGGTGCCGCTCGTCGAATCCGGACAGCACCCCGACCGTCCTGTCGATCAGCGGGCCGAAGTAGCTCCACCCCAGTTCCTTGGCGCGGTCCTCGACTCTCAGCAGGACCCGGCGCCGGTCCCTGACGTCGCGGACCCGGCTGACCAGGCCGAGCCGTTCGAGCCGGTCGACGACCCCCGTGGTGCCCGCCGAGTTCAGGCCCAGCCCGGCGCCGAGGAAGCCGGCGGTGGCGTCGATCCCGGCCCGCTCCGCGTCCAGCAGGCAGATGAGCGCCCGCACGTCGGTGACATGCATGCCGTGCTCGGCCGCGAACTCCGCCTGACGCAGGCCGTACTCCACCGCGACCGCCCGCAGCAGATGGAAGATCTCCATCTCCGGGCCCTCGTGCTCGCGCGCCACCCCTGGCGTCATGGCAGCCCCTCCTCGGCTTATTATCTCGCTCAACGAGATTATTGCTCAGCGAGTGATTTCCGGAGGCGGCCTTGAAGAGCATCGACGAGGCGTTCTACGCGGCGTACGACGCCGTCCTGGCGGCGAACTGGCCCGCCTCAACGGAGTCGGCCGCGATCAGCACGCCCTACGGCACGACCCACGTCAACTCGGTCGGCCCCGCGGACGCGCCGCCGGTGGTCCTCCTGCACGGCGGCGGGACCACCTCGACCGTCTGGTCCAGCACCGCGAAGGCACTCGGCACGGCCTACCGGGTGCACGCGGTCGACACCGTCGGCGAGGCGGGCCGCAGCGTCGCCGGCGAGCGCGCGGTCCGCAGGCTGGGCGACCAGATGGCCTGGCTCGACGCCGTGCTCGACGGACTCGGCGCTACGACGGTGTCCATGTGCGGGCACTCCTATGGCGCGTGGAGCGCCCTCCACTACGCGTCGCACGCGCCCGGCAGAGTGAGGGCGCTGGTGCTGGTCGATCCGACGAACTGCTTCACCGGTTTCTCCCGCCGTTATCTCCTGCGCGCCCTGCCGATGCTGCTTCGCCCGACCGTACGGCGACGCCGCGCGTTCATCGACTGGGAGACAGGGCGGACGGCGCTGGACGAGAAGTGGCGCCGCCTCAACGATCTCGCCGCCGGCTTCCCCGCCGCCCGGCCCCTGACCGGTCCGCGTCCCGGACCGGAGGAGTTGCGGGCGCTGCGGCCCCCGGTGCTGCTTCTCCTGGCCGAGCGCAGCCGGGCGCATGACATCGGCCGGGTGGCCGCCTCCGCCGCGGCGCTCCTGCCCCGCGTGGAGACGGCCGTACTGCCCGGCGCCACACACCACACCCTTCCCCTCGCGGCGCCACCCGAGATGGACGCGCGCATCGAGAGGTTCCTCGCCGCGCACGGGCGGGACGCCTGAGCTGTGCTGTCAACGTACTACCGGGGACGGAACCAGTGCTGGGGGCGTGGATCGATGTTCTGCCAGATGTGCTTGATCTCGCGGTATTCGTCGAGGCCGGTCGGGCCCAGCTCGCGGCCGATGCCGGACTGCTTGAACCCGCCCCACTCCGCCTGCGGCACGTACGGGTGGTAGTCGTTGATCCACACCGTGCCGTGCCGCAGCCGCCCGGCCACCCGCTGGGCCTTGCCCGCGTCCGTCGTCCACACGGCCCCGGCCAGCCCGTAGTCGGTGTCGTTGCCCAACGCGACGGCCTCGTCCTCACCCGAGAACCGCTCCACCGTCAGCACCGGCCCGAACGACTCCTCCCGGACCACCCGCATGTCGCGGTGGCAGCCGTCCAGCACGGTCGGGGGGAAGAAGTACCCCTTCCCCTCAAGGCGCCGCCCGCCGCAGCGCAGTTTCGCGCCCTCGGCGATCCCCGCCTCGACGTACGCCTCGACCTTGGCCAGATGCTCGGCGGAGATCAGCGGTCCGGTCTCGGCCTCGGGGTCGAACGGCCCGCCCAGCCTGATCCGCTCGGCCCGGCGCACCACCGCGTCCACGAACTCCTCGTGGATCGAGTCCTCCACCAGCAGCCGGGCGCCGGCCGAGCAGACCTGCCCCGAGTGCAGGAACACCGCGGTCACGGCGAGATCGACGGCCGTGTCGAAGTCCGCGTCGGCGAACACGATGTTGGGGTTCTTGCCGCCCAGCTCCAGCGCGACGCGCTTGACCGTCCGCGCGGCCGAGGCCATGATGCCCCGTCCGGTCGCCAGCCCGCCGGTGAACGACACCATGTCGACGCCCGGGTGCTCGGCCAGCGGCGCGCCCACCTCCGCGCCGGCCCCGAGCACCAGGTTGCCCACCCCCGGCGGCAGCCCCGCCTCCTCCAGCAGCCGCATCAGCAGGATCGCCGTGGACGGGGTCAGCTCGCTCGGCTTGAGCACGAAGGTGTTCCCGGCCGCCAGCGCGGGCGCCACCTTCCAGGAGGTCTGCAACAGCGGGTAGTTCCACGGGGTGATCAGGCCGCAGACCCCGACCGGCTCGTACACCACCCGGCTGATCGCGTCGGCGCGGCCGGTGTCGACCACCCGCCCGGCGTCGGTGCCGGCGATGCCGCCGAAGTAGCGGAAGCACGCGACCACGTCGTCGACGTCGTACTCGCTTTCCACCAGGCGTTTGCCGGTGTCGAGCGACTCCGCCCGCGCGATCTCGGCCTTGTCGCGCTCCAGCAGACCGGCCACCCGCAGCAGCAGCGCCCCGCGCTCGCGCTCCGGCGTACGCGGCCACGGACCCTCGTCGAACGCCTGCCGGGCCGCCGCGATCGCGGCCTCCGTGTCGGCGCGGGTGGCCTCCGCCACGGTCGCCACGTGCTGTCCGTCGGCCGGGCAGTGGATCTCGCGCCGGCCGCCCTCGGCGGCGTCGCGCCACTGCCCGCCGATGTGCAGGTCCTTCATGTCAGGCGTCCTTCCTGTGCCGGTAGAACTCCACCGGCTCGGGGGCCAGGGGAGTGTTACCGAGGATCAGGTCGGCCGCCTTCTCCGCGACCATCATCACCGGCGCGTAGATGTTGCCGTTCGTGACGTACGGCATGACCGAGGCGTCCACGACCCGCAGGCCCTCCAGGCCGTGCACCCGCATGGTCAGCGGGTCGACCACGGACATCTCGTCCACGCCCATCTTCGCGGTGCAGGAGGGGTGCAGGGCGGTCTCGCCGTCCTTGGCCACCCAGTCGAGGATCTGCTCGTCGGTCTCGACCTCCCGGCCGGGGGACAGCTCGCCGCCGTTGAACGCGTCCATCGCGGGCTGGTTGAGGATGCCGCGGGCCACCCGGACGGCCTCGACCCACTCGCGGCGGTCCTGGTCCGTGGACAGGTAGTTGAAGCGCAGGGCGGGCTTCACCCGGGGGTCGGCGCTCTTGATCTTCACCGAGCCGCGGGCGTCGGAGTACATCGGCCCGATGTGCACCTGGTAGCCGTGCCCGCCGGCCGGTGCCGAGCCGTCGTAGCGGACGGCGACGGGCAGGAAGTGGAACATCAGGTTGGGGTAGTCGACGTCGTCGTTGCCGCGCACGAAGCCGCCGGCCTCGAAGTGGTTGGTCGCGCCCGGCCCCGAGCGCAGGAACAGCCACTGCGCGCCGACCAGCGGCCGGTTGCGCCACTTCATCGCGGGCTGCATCGACACCGGCTGCTTGCAGGCGTACTGGATGTAGACCTCCAGGTGGTCCTGGAGGTTCTCGCCGACGCCGGGCAGGTCGTGGACCACGTCGACGCCGTGCGCCTTCAGGTGGTCGGCGTCGCCCACGCCGGACAGCTGCAGGAGCTGCGGGGAGTTGATCGCGCCGCCGCAGAGGATGACCTCCCCGGCCCGCACCCGCTTGCCGTCGAACTCGACGCCGACCGCGCGCTTGCCCTCGAACAGGATCTTCGTGACGAACGCGCGGGTCTTGACCGTCAGGTTCGGGCGGTTCATCACCGGGTGGAGGTACGCCCGGGCGGCGGACAGCCGGCGCCCGCGCCGTACGTTGCGGTCGAACGGCGCGAAGCCCTCCTGGCGGTAGCCGTTCACGTCGTCGGTCAGCGGGTAGCCCGCCTGCTGCACGGCCTCGAAGAAGGCCTTGAACAGCGGGTTCCTGGCCGGGCCGCGCTCCAGCGCCAGCGGCCCGTCGTGCCCGCGCATCGGGTCGTTCGCGTCGGCGGCCAGGCAGTTCTCCATGCGCTTGAAGTACGGCAGGCAGTGCGCGAAGTCCCAGGTCTCCATGCCCGGGTCGGCGGCCCAGCGCTCGTAGTCCATGGGGTTGCCGCGCTGGAAGATCATGCCGTTGATGCTGCTCGACCCGCCGAGCACCTTCCCCCGGGCGTGGTAGATCCGCCGGCCGTGCATGTGCGGCTCGGGTTCGGACTCGTACTTCCAGTCGTAGAACCGGCTGCCGATGGGGAACATCAGCGCGGCCGGCATGTGGATGAACACGTCCCACAGGTAGTCGGGACGGCCCGCCTCCAGCACGAGGACGCGGTTGGAGGGGTCGGCCGACAGCCGGTTCGCGAGAGCGCTCCCCGCTGATCCACCACCGACGATGACAAAGTCATACATGTCCGCCTCCCGGGCAGGATGATATTGATATGCGCAATAGAGTGCAGCATCCGCAACGTCACGCGTCGGACCCCGGCATCGCGGGGCCCGACGAGACCGCCGCGCGGTCCGAGGGGAGCGGCGGCGTCCAGTCGGTGGACCGGGCCGTGACGATCCTGGAGATCCTCTCCCGGCGCGGCGAGGCCGGCGTGAGCGAGGTCGCCGCGGAGATCGGCGTCCACAAGTCCACCGCGTTCCGGCTCCTCGGCGCCCTCGAGGCGCGCGGCCTGGCGGAGCAGGCCGAGGACCGCGGAAAGTATCGCCTCGGCTTCGGCATCGTCCGGCTCGCCGCCGGAGTGGCCGCGCGGCTCGACCTCGTCCAGCAGAGCCGCCCGGTGTGCCGGCGCCTCGCCGAGGAGATCGGCGAGACCGTCAACATCGCCGTCGCGCGGTCCCACTACGCCATCAACCTCGACCAGGTGCGCGGCCAGGCGGCCGTGACCGCGCACAACTGGGTCGGCCAGCCCACCCCCCTGCACGCCACGTCGAGCGGCAAGATCCTGCTCGCCCACCTCGACGAGCGGCGCCGCGAGCGGCTCATCGCCGCCGCAGGGCTGGAGCGCTTCACGCCCGCCACGGTGACCGACGCCGCCGAACTGCGGCGGCAGCTCGACGAGGCGCTGCGGCGGGGCTACGCGGTCACGGTGGAGGAGTACGAGATCGGGCTGAACGCCATCGCCGCGCCCATCCGCTCCCACGAGGGCGAGGTGGTGGCGGCGGTCAGCGCCTCCGGCCCGGCCTACCGGTTCAGCGAGGAGCGCATGCGCGAGTTCGCGCCCGTGCTCGTCGCGGGCGCCGCCGACATCAGCCACCGTCTCGGCCACGCCGGGTGACCGGGGTCGCCGCACGCCCGCAGGCGCCGCAGCGACGTCCCTGCCGGGACACGACGGCGTTCATCGCGCTCCGGCGGGCTCGTTCAGGCGGCGCCGCCACCGGGTGAACGAGCGCGGCTGGTCGACGCCGAGCACCGCGACCGTGCGGCCCTCCCGCCGGTAGACGGCCAGGAAGCGGCGGGACGCGAGGTCGCCCTCCTCGACGCTCACCTCGTCTCCCGGCAGCGTGTGCCCGGCGAACTGCACGCGCATGCCGTACTGGTCCGACCACAGGTAGGGCGGCGCGAGGGCGTCCGGCACGGCGGCGCCGCCGGACAGCAGCGTCCGCGCGGCCGTCGCGGGACGCCGCGCCGCGCCGGTCCAGTGCTCCACGCGCAGGTGGGCGCCGAGGGCGGGGTCGAACCAGGCGGCGCAGTCGCCGACCGCGACGACTCCCGGCACGCTCGCCGCACCGCCGGTGTCGCAGAGAACGCCGTCGCCCACCTGGACCCCGCTGCCGTCGAGCCAGTCCACCGCCGGCCGCGCGCCGATGCCGACGAGCACCACGTCGGCGTCCAGACGGCGCCCGTCCTCCAGCAGCACCCCGTCGACGCGGCCCTCGCCCGTCAGGGTCCGTACGGCGGCGCCGCAGATCAGGCGCACCCCGTGGTCCTCGTGCAGCCCGGCGAGCGCGGTGCCCATCTCGGGCCCGAGCGCGCGGGCGAACGGCGCGGGCGCCGCCTCGACGATCGTCACGTCGAGCCCGAGCGTGCGGGCGACGCAGGCGACCTCGGCGCCGATGAAGCCCGCACCGATCACCACGAGCCGCCGGGCGGCGTCGAGACCGGCCCGCAGAGCCGCCGCGTCCTCGATCGTCCGCAGCGTGTGCACCCCGGCGAGATCGCCCCCGAGGGTGCGGGCGACCGAGCCGGTGGCGATGACCACGCCGTCGGCCTCGACCGCGGAGCCGTCGGCGAGCGTGATCCGCAGCGGCCGGCCCTGTTCCAGCCCGGTGGCCGCGACGCCCAGGCGCCACTCGGCGTCGAGGTCCTCGCCGTCGCCTTCCAAGGCGAGGTCCGCCGTCGTCATCTGGCCGGCGAGGAACTCCTTGGACAGCGGGGGCCGGTCGTAGGGGCGGTGCGGTTCGGCCCCGACGATCGTCAGACGCCCGCCGAAGCCCTGGTCGCGCAGCGCACGGGCGGCCGACAGCCCGGCGAGCGACGCGCCGACGATGGCGACGGATTTCACGGCACCCTCACGGCGTCTCAGGCCGACCCGGTGCGGACGCCGGGCGGGAGGTTCGGCGGCAGGTCCGACGGCACGACGTAGACGGTCTCGTCCCGGACCACCACCTGGTGGGTGCGCACCGGCAGCTTCGCGGGAGGAGCGTCCACCCGGCCCGTGCGCAGGTCGAAGCGCGACGCGTGCAGGGGGCACTCCACCTCGCACCCTTCCAGCCACCCGTCCGCCAGCGACGCGTCCTGGTGGGTACAGGTGTCGTCCACCGCGTACAGTTCACCGTCCTCGGTGTGGAAGACGGCGATCGGGGGATCTGTCTCGATTCGGAGGGCCTCGCCTCTGGGCAGGGCGGCGAGGGGGCACGCAGGAATCATGCGAAAGTTCCCAGTTTCGTAAGGTGGAACAGGAAGCGCTATGCGCAACAGAGTGAGTGGAGATCGCGCCAAAGTCAAGGGGCGAAAAGGCGTACGGCCCCGCCGCCGGTCGCCGTGAGGGGCGACGGGCAGCGGGGCGTACGCGAAGGTGGGGCGGGAGAGGGGTCAGGCGGCGACGGTCGTGCGGCCGCGCACCTGTAGGACGGTCAGCAGGCCGACGACGACGGTGACGGCGCCGGTGATCCAGGCGGTCCACGCCGAGGCGGAATCGCCGTCGAAGCCGAACGCCCAGGGGGAGACGAACAGCAGGGCGCCGAACGCCGCGGTCACCCAGGAACTGGCGCCGCCCGCGCCCAGGATGGACCACAGGGCGGAGACGACGAGCAGTGCGCCGAGAACGAGCAGCGGCTGCGTGGCCGCCTGGGCGTCGGCCCAGAAGAACGGCGCGAGCACCGCGACCAGCCCGGCGACGAGGGCGACGATGTCGGACAACGATCTCGTGAGATCCATCCGTGCCTCCGTACGGGAGAGGTGACCTATGACCTTGACGGTCTGCCTGATTGACCGGCCGGTCAACAATCCGCTACGTCAGGATTTCCTAACCCTGAGTCACCTTGTCCGGAACGCGGCACGATATCCCGGGCGGTGA
This sequence comes from Microbispora sp. GKU 823, assembly GCF_002027145.1. Taxonomy (NCBI): domain Bacteria; kingdom Bacillati; phylum Actinomycetota; class Actinomycetes; order Streptosporangiales; family Streptosporangiaceae; genus Microbispora; species Microbispora sp. GKU 823. Next base: position 62,470 of record NZ_MWJN01000036.1, read on the forward strand.
ACGGCGGCCACGGTGAAGCGGATGGTCAGCGGCCGACCTTCACGGTCTCCTTGTTGTAGTTCTTGCCGTTGCCGTCCGGCTTGTAGTTCTTCTCGACGTTGCCCGCGAGGTCCATGGCGAACCAGTGCACCTCGGTGGTCTTGTCGATCGAGATCTTCGCGGCGCCCTCGCGCATGCCCGAAGAGGTCAGCTTGGGCGAGCTCAGCGTCGGCCGGCTGCCGTCGAGGGTGTAGTAGACGTTCGCCGGCTCGTCCACGTTGAAGGTGAACGTGGTCGAGGTGTCGGTCGTGTCGGTCACCACGAGCGTCGAGTCGGGCCGCTGCTTGTCCTTGTCGTAGGCGCGGGCGACCTCGAGGATGCCGATCTGGCCGTTGGAGAACTCCATCGCCTCCTCGTGGCCCTCCTCGAACGGAGGCTGGAAGCCGACCGCGCGGTACTGCTTGGTCGCCGGGTCGTAGACGTCCGCGCCGACCTCGAAGTCCCAGCCGATGATGCCCTTGTTGTACCAGAACTCGTCGGCGCTGTTACCGGCCGCCGAGTACAGCACGTCGATCACCGGGCCGGTGCGTCCCGGCCAGATGGCGGTGCCGCGCCAGCCCTGGACGGCGGACAGGATGTGGTTGGAGGCGTTCCAGAAGTACTCCTCCGTGCCGAGGTCCGTCCGCGGCAGCGTCTCCCGTCCGGCGGTCTTGTACGCCCCCGGAGGCCACATGAAGTAGCCGCCGTAGGAGTGGGTGTTCATCGCGAACTTGATGTTCGGGAACTTCTCCGTGAGCCACACCTCGTTGCGCGTCTCCGGCTCCGACAGCTCCGACGGTCCGGCGAAGGTGTCGCTGGTGCAGCTGGTCGAGCCGCCGGTGTATCCGTCGCGGACGCTGCCCACCGAGAAGTTGCGGTTGAGGTCGACGCCCCAGGAGTTGCGCCGCCCCGGGTCCGCGGCGTCGGGAGCGCAGTAGTTGACCATGTTCCTGCGCTGCATGTTGTAGTCGTACATCGAGTAGTGGGCGCCGTCGGGGTTGATCGTCGGCACGATGAAGATGTCGAGATCGTCCACCAGCTTCCTGGTGTCCGGGTCCTGCGCGTAGTTGCGCAGCAGCCGCTCGGCGGTCTCCACACAGGTGATCGGGGTCACCCACTCGCGGGCGTGCTCCTGGCAGTAGAGGAACACGCCGGTCTTCGAGCCGTTCCTGCTCTTGCCGATGCGCAGCGCCTTCATCTGGAACGGCTGACGCGAGACGCTCGCCGGCGCCTTCAGGTTGTCGGTCAGCTTGGTCGCCGCGGCCGCCGCCACCACACCGGTGCCCGTGCTGGTCCGGTAGAGGCTCGCCGTCAGCAGCGCAGAAGCCGCGGAGTTGCCGTTCAGCGCGGCGACGACCTGGGAGGCCGTGCTGGTGACCGCGCCGGAGGCGTCCGTGGCCAGGTTGACCACGACGTCCTTGCCGTTGACGGCGACGGAGAGCGGGGCGGAAGCGGTGGCGGGGTTCACCAGCGCGACGCTGACGTCGTTGCCGCCCTCGCTGCCGTACGCCTTGGACGTCACGTAGAACGTGCTCGCCAGCGCGCTCCCCGACCCCGTGCCGAACTGCGCCTGCGCCTGGCGGCGGTAGCCGTTCGTCTTGTACGGGAGGTCGATGATCTCCGAGATCTTCGGGAACTCCTTGGACAGCGACACGATCCGGTTGGTGACCTCGGTGGGGTCCATGTAGTGGTCGACGAAGTCCTGCACGTAGTGCTTGCTCGGCGCCTTGCGCGGCTCGCCCAGCCACTTCGTCACCGGCACGGTGATCGAGCCGCCCCGGTTGCTGGTGATGGTGACCCGGGTGGGGACCGCCGTGATCGGCAGCGGCGAGTTGAACCGGTGGTACATGTACTGCCCGGCGTCGGTGAAGCGGGACATGGTCGCCGTGCCGCCGGAGTCGGGGGCGGTGCCGGGGCCGCTGTCCCAGGTGGCGGTGAGGACGGTCTGGGCGTCCGTCGCGCTCGTCTTCACCTCCACCGACAGGAAACGCTGGTCGTCGAGGCTGGTGAACCACTCGGCGCGCAGCGGGGTCAGCGTGTCGGTCGCCGACGCGTCGGCGGACGCGGCGGCGAGGGCCTGGCGCCGCTCGGCCAGGTTCGCGGCGTAGTCGCTCTGGTCGGAGATGGCGTCGCGGACGTCGAAGCCCTGGTCGCGCAGGCTCTGCGCCTCGTCGGGGCTGAGCACGGCGTGCACCTCGATGCCGCCGTCGACGGGCTTGGTGTACTCGGCCAGGTCGACGCCCAGGGCGACCAGCTTGTCCACGCCCGACTGGTCGGCGACGACGACGCGCATCAGCGCGACGCCGTTCTGCGCGGTGCTGGACGCCCGGTCGGGGGGGACCGGATCGGGGGAGAGATCGGCGAGTGCCGGGAGGGCGTTCAGGGTGATCGCCAGGGGGAGTGCGAGTGCGGCGGCGTAGCGTCGCGCCCTGCGGGGAGAGCTCCTCATCGAGTTTCCTCCATCTGGCGTGCCTTCCGGGGAGGGGGGTCAGCCCGGAGCGGATCACGCGAGGTCGAGGGAAGTCTTTGCCACCTCGAAAAAGTCGTCAAGGCGCACGAACTCCCCAAATACGGGATTTTTCCGCAATGAGATGACTCGGTGCCCAATTGGGTATTTAGCGCCTCTTGTCATGTGGGACCGATATGAGTAGCGGTCCGGGATGGCCGTCCTTCGTCACCGCATCAGCACGAGGCGTACGGCCTCGGCGACGGGCACGCCTCCGCCGATGAGTTCGAGGACGCGATGCCGCGTCTCCGGAGCGTCGATCAGCGCGGCGATCACGGCGGCGACGTCGTCGCGCGGCACCGCTCCGGGGGGAAGCGGCGGGTCGGCCAGCGTCACCAGGCCGGTCCCCGGCCCGTCGGTGAGCCGTCCCGGCCGCAGGATCGTCCAGTCGAGCGGGCGGGCGCGCAGGTCCTCCTCGGCCGCCGTCTTCGCGGTGATGTAGGCCGCCCAGACCTCGTCGCGCCCCGGCGCGGGCGGCGATCCCGCGCCCATCGAGGAGATCTGGATGAAGCGGGACACCCCGGCACGCTCGGCCGCGCCGGCGAGCAGCACCGAGGCCCCCTGGTCCACGGTGAACTTGCGCGCGGCGCCGCTGCCGGGTCCCGCCCCCGCTGCGAAGACGACGGCGCCGGCTCCCAGCAGGATCTCGGTGACCTCCTCCGGCGTGGTCCGCTCCAGGTCGCACAGCACCGCCTCGGCGCCGGCCGCCTCCACGTCCGCGACCTGATCCGGGTTGCGGATCAGCCCCACCGGCGCGTCGCCCCGCCCGCTCAGCAGGCGTGCCAGCCGAAGGGCGACCTTCCCGTGTCCGCCCGCGATCACCACGCGCATGCGCCCACCTCCGCGCCGATCCTGCCACGACCCACCCTGGCGGCCCGGGCAGGCCGCGCCGTCACTTGCCCGTCTTCGCTGGTCATTGGTTACCTGTTGTGATAGTCATGTCACTACAAGTAATCAGCAAAGTGTCTGTGGAGATGTCATGCTCATGGGCGTACTCGCGGTCGCGGCGGCCGTCGGGCTGGTGGCCATGGCGGCCCTTCTGTTCCGCGCGCTGGGCCGGGGCACCGACGATCGCGATCCCGGCGGCGCGTCCGCCGGTCACGCCGGATCGATGCTCTCCTCGCTGTTCCTGCTCGTGTTCGCCATCGCGATCGTCGTGCCGTGGACCTCGGCCGACTCGGCGCGGCAGAACACCTACGCGGAGACCCAGGCTCTCGTGGAGGCCTACTGGGCCGCCGCGCCGCTGCCCGCTCCCGACGCCGCCCAGGTGCGCGAGGGACTGCGCGAGTACGCGAACTACGTCGTCGAGGACGAGTGGCCGCAGATGGCGGCAGGACATCTCGGCACCGAGGGGACGGCGCGGCTGGAGGCGCTGCGCGCCCGCGTGACCGAACTGCCGGTCACGACCGACGAGGCGCGCGACGCCAGGGACGCCGTGCTGGAACGGATGGCGGACCTGTTCGCCGCCCGCCGGCAGCGCGCCGCCGACGCGGGCTCCGTGCCGCCTCCTGGTGTCATGCTGCTGACGGTCCTCACGGGCGTCCTCGTCGTCGTCTTCCCGTTCCTGGCCGGGGCCCGGCCACGGGGGCTCACGCTCGTGCCGGTGATGGCGATGGCGGTCCTGCTCGGCGTCGGCGTCTATCTCGCCTGGAACATCTCCCGCCCCTTCAGCGGTGGCCTGGCGGTCAAGCCCGACGCGTTCGTGAGCGCCCTGCACGAGTTCCAGCGGATCCCCGAGGGCCGCTGAATGGGCAGGACCGCGGGCCCGCGCGTGGCCGTCGCGCTCGTCTGCGCGTGTGCCGCGATGACCTGTGCCGCGCTGATGTGGGCCACGTCGGCGGCCGCGTTTCCCGCGCCGGTGCGGGCGGCCGCCGGCGCGTCCCGCACGGCCGACGATCCGGACGGACCGGGCCTGCGGGTCGGCGTCTGCCTCGACGTGGACGTGATCGTCGACCTGCACGCCGAGGTCGGCATCGGCGGGCCCGGCTGCACGCCGCCGACGCGCGTGCCGCCGCCCCGCCCTCCCCGGAGCCTCCGGCGCCGGCTCCCGAGAAGCCCGCACCGGCGCCCCGGCACTCCCCGCATCGGGTGGTGGCCGCGCCCCGGCCGTCCGCGGGGCCGCCTGTGGCGCGCCGTCCCCCGCCCTCGCGCGACGCCGAGACCCACCCCGTCGCCGTCGAGGTCGCCGGTCGCCCGAGTGCCGGCCATGCGCGCGATCGCGCCCGTACGGCACCGCAACCCTCTGGGGACGCTCACGGTCGTCGTGGTCCTGTCGGTGGCGATCGCCGCCGCCGGTGCCGCCGCCTTCCGCCGGTAGGGGTACACGGGCGGCGGCATCGGAGCGCCGACACGGCTCTCATCGCCGGACCGCGCCGGGAGGGGGATCGACGAGTGCGGCGGCGAACACCCACGGCGAGGTCTGGGCGATGAAGTCGCCGGGGAACCCGAGGGTGAACTCGGTGGCATCCTCCAGGCGCGTGCGCATCTCCGGGGGAAGGGTGAGACCGGCGGCCGCGAGATTGCCCCGGAGCTGACCGGCGGAACGCGCCCCGACGATCGGGTGGACGGCGGGAGAGCGGCTCATCGTCCACGCGATCGCGACCTGTGCCGGAGTCGCGCCGATCTCGTCGGCGGCCTCCTGCACGGCCCGGGCGACGGCGTGGTCGCGGGCCGAGAGCGACTCGGCCTTCAGCCGTCCCGCGGGCACGGCCCCGTCCGGGCGGGTGTACTTGCCGGACAGCACCCCGCCGCCGAGCGGGCTCCACGCCGTGACGCCGAGCCCGAGGGACTCGGCCATGGGCAGCAACTCCCGTTCGACGTCGCGTTGCAGCAGGCTGTACGGCACCTGCAGGCCGATGAAGGGACTCCAGCCGCGCCATTCGGCCAGGGTGTTGGCGCGGGCCACGACCCAGGCGGGGGCGTCGGAGATCCCCACGTACAGCACCTTGCCGGCCTGGACGGCGTCGTCCAGCGCGCGCATGGTCTCCTCGATCGGCGTGTCACGGTCCCACATGTGCACCCAGTAGAGGTCGACGTAGTCCGTGCGCAGCCGGCGCAGGCTGGTCTCCAGGGAGGCCCGGAGGTTCTTTCTGTGGTTCCCCGCGGCGTTCGGGTCGGAGCGGTCGCGGGAGACGGTGTACTTCGTGCCGAGGACGAACGACTCGCGCCGGCCCTCGAGCAGCTCGCCGAGGATCTCCTCGCTGGCTCCGTCGCGGTAGTTGACGGCCGTGTCGATCATGTTGCCGCCGGCCTCGGCGTACAGGTCGAGCATCCGCCGGCACTCCGCGGGCGGCGCGCCGACCCCGCCCTGCTCCCCGAAGGTCATCGCGCCCAGGACCAGTTCGGACACCCGCAGACCGCTCGTGCCCAAGGTGCGGTACCTCATGCCGTGGCCGATCCGCCGAGCATATCGGCGACCACCAGATGGATGGCTGAAAGCGTCATAGGCGCCACCATACATCGTGTATGGACACCATGTCTGTACTGAATGTCCGTACAGCACGTCGGTATCCTGAGGGGCATGCCTTTGAAGCCCGGCGCACAGCACGCCCGTAGATCAGCCGCGGAGCCGGCGTCCACCGGGTTGCGGGAGCGGATCCTGTCCGCGACCCGCGAGCTGCTGCGGGAGCGCCGCTTCGACGCCCTCAGCGTCGCCGACATCCTCACCGCCGCGGAGGTCTCCCGGGCGAGCTTCTACTTCTACTTCCCGAGCAAGCAGGCCGTGCTCGGCGAGCTGGTGCGCGACGCCGTGACCCAGGGACAGCAGGCCGCGCGCCCGTGGGTCGAGGGGCTTCAGATCGACGGGTCGCGGGATCCCGTCGCCGCGCTGCGTGCGGGGGTACGGGACGGCGCCCGGCTGTGGCGCGACAACGCGGGCGTTCTCATGGCGATCGTGGAGAACCAGGGCTCGGACGACGGGCTGCGAGCCCTCTGGCTGGAACAGATGGACCTGTTCACCGACGCCGCCGCGGCCCGTATCGAGTCCGACCCGCAGGCTCGGGGAGCGGCTCGGGGACATGAGCGTGCGCGCCGTCGCCGCGTCGCTGGACCGTGGATGGGCGAACGGCTGTATTACCGTGGCGGCGGCCGGTGTCCCCCCGTTCGACGCACGAGGAGGTTCTCGTCGACGTCCTCACCAACGCCTGGACATCGATCCTCTACGGCCGGCCGGTGGAGTGTCCGAAAGACCCCGCAGACTGATCACCGGCCCTCAGGCACAGCGGAGCCGGCGCCGCGCCCGAGGGCGGCACCGGCTCCGCGCGCTCTCGTTCAGGACCGGTTCGCCCGGGCCACGACCTCCTCGCTCGTCAGGGGGCTGCTCGGGTGGTGGCTCAGGCACATCGGCGTACGGACCTTCGTGAACGCCCCGCCCTCGAACGCCGCGTAGAACTGGCCGGACCGCAGCCGCGACACGTCGGGGACGTCGCCGCCCTTGGCCCTGGCCAGCTCCCGCGCCGCCGTGATCTGAGCCGGCGCGTTGAGCAGGCCGAAGAACTGGGTGGCGGCGTTGCCCGTGATCCGGTTGTGCAGGCCCTTCGGCGCCTGGGTGGCGAACACCAGCCCGAGGCCGTACTTGCGGGCCTGGGCGGCGAGGGCGAGCGTGCTCTGGGTGCACACGGTCGCCGTCCCCGACGGCGCGAACGTCTGGGCCTCGTCCATGACGAACAGCCCGCCGAGCGGCCGGTCTCCGGCGGGATGCCGCTTGATCCAGGAGAACAGCGCCATCTGGAGCTGGTTGACGAAGCCCTGCCGCTGCGCGTCGGAGGCCATGCCGGTGAGGCTGATCACCGACACGCGGGCCCGCTTCCCCTCCGGCGGCGTCAGCAGGACGCCCGGATCGACGGGCGTCCCGGTCCCCGCGAACAGGGGATCGCTGATCGTCTCCGCCCTCAGGTGCTGGGCCATCTCGGTGGCGAGCCTGGCCGCGCCCTCCAGACTGCTCACGCCGTCCGGCAGGTCGTCGAGCAGGGCGATCAGGCCGCCCAGCCCCGTGCCGCCGCGCCGTCCGTAGTGGGCGACGGCCTCGCGCAGCACCGCCTGCCCGAGATGCGCCCTGGCCGTCTTGGTCTCCAGCTTCGCCCGGGGCACGAGCGCGGCGAGGGCGGCGTCCACCGCCTCGCCGAACTCGTCCGGGTCGTCGGCGACGCTGCCGAAGTCGGGCAGCGGCTGGAAGCTCAGCGGGCGTCCCGACTCCTTGCGTGGTGTCCAGACGACCACGTCGGTGTTCGCCAGGTAGTCGTCGGCCCTGACCGCGTCGCCCTCGCCCCACTCCGCGGGTGGCTCCGGCCACCGGTCGCCGAGCCGCGCGAGGTCGTTGTTGGCGTCGAGGACGATCGCCGAGACCCCCTGAAGGGCGCACTCCTCCACGAGACGGCGGATCAGCACCGTCTTGCCTGAGCCGGAGCCGGCGAAGATCGCGGTGTGCTTGCGCAGGGTCTCCAGCGGGATCCGTACCGGCCGGTCGTCCGAGGTCGCCGCCCCGATCGTCAGGTACGGAGCCGCCGGGGCCTCGTCCGAAGGGGCCTCGTCCGACGGGTGCGGCCTGCGCGGCTGAGGAACGGCTGGCGTCTCCGTCGCCGACCCCTCCGCAGACCGCGCCTCGACCGGCATCTCCACGGCCGCAGACGCCTCGGGGGAGGGCGGCGGTGGCCAGACCTGCAGATCGGGAACGGCCGGGCCGAGACCCAGGCCGCCGGGGAACGCGACGTCCGTACCGGCCGGTTCCGGCACACCGCCGGAGGCCGGCGAAGGCGCGGTCTCGGAGGCCGGTGGCGGCGCAGTGTCGGTGCCGGAGGCCGGGGAAGGCGTGTCAACGGGGGCCGGGGACGGCGCGCCGGCCACCGGGAGCGGCGCGAGCCGCGGCACGACCTCCCGTTGGAGCAGGTGCCGGTCGGGATTGGCAGTGCGCCGGGGGCGGTCCGGCGACCGGGTCGCCTTGGAGGACCTCCCGCTCCCGGCATCGGACACGCGTGGAACGGCCGCGTCGCTCAGCGCCTCGGCGAACAGCTTCACCTCGCTCGTCGGCTTGCGGGAGACGAGCCATGCCTGGAGGTCCGCCGGGTTTTCGACCAGCAGGGTGCGAAGCGCCGAGAAGATCCTCAGGTCGTCCTCCTCGACCTGGAGGACACGGCCGCCCGCCTGCTCGAAGGCGGCCAGGGTCTCCTGGGTGACCGGTCCCTTGGCCCAGCTCTGGTTCCTGAGCACGAACAGCTTGCGCGCGGGTATCCGCTCGTCGAGCCCGGCCGCCGTGGACGCGGCCTTCAGCCGGTTGAGCGCGGCGATGTGATGGGACGCGGAGATGGCCCGGAAGCACCAGTGGGCCTCGTTCTCTGTCGCCTCGTCCAGGGTCCGCCGCAGGCGGGCGTGCAGGGGCGGCTTCGTGCTCGGGGGCGGGTCCTGGGTGAACAGGCGCCCGTCCTCGCCCTGCTCGGCGATCCAGGCGGACAGCCCGGCCGACAGCAGTCCCGGCATCACGGCGTCCTCCGTGATCGGGTCCAGCGCCTCTACCACGTCCGCCCGCTGCCGCAACTCCGCGAACCGCCTGTCGAGCGCGCCGAAGTCGGGTTCCTGCTTCGGCGGCGGCAGGACGGGAACGACCTTGCGTGATTCGGAGCCGGTCAGCCGTTCCAGCTCCGTGACCTGCCCGCTCGCCAGGCACGACCGCACATGCGTGTCGATCCGGATGAGCAACTGGCGAGGCGTGTACTGGTATGCCTCCTCGAACGCCTCCGGCTTCACCGGCCACGTCGGATACGGCGGCGTGAACCCCACCGCCCCGTACTGCGCACTGAACCGCTTCTCGATCAAAGCCATGGCGGTTCCCGCGTCCGGGATCGTCCCCAGCGGCAGGGGCGTCCGGAAGCGGTCCTGGACGGTGTCCGTGGCATGCTTTTCGATCAGCGTCCATGTGACGGGGATGCAGGACAGCACCGTCAGCGTGCGGCGGGTGACCTCGCGAAGGGTCATCAGCCCGCCCGCGACGCGTTCGATCACCCTCCGGTGCTCCGGATCCTCCAGCGATCCACCCCCGGTGCGGGTCGCGGACTGGGCGATCAGCGTGTCGACCTGGTCCACGGCGATGACGGAGGGACCGGTCAGCGCGAGAAGCCTGGACAGGTCGTGGACGATCTCCTGCGGTGTCTTCTCGACGGTCCGGAACCCCCATTCCGCGCGCTCGCCGGGCTCTCCCTGCGGCGCCGAGATGAGGTAGGCGTCACCGATGTCCTGCGCCGCCAGGTCGTGCGAGGCCCGCAGCGTGAGGGCCCGTGCGGTGTCCTGCACGTCCCGGCCGACGTGCGGGTCGTACCGGCGCAGGGCGTCGATGAAGGCATCCAGGTCGGCACGGGACAGGGGGACGTCGCCGATGATGGGGCCCCGAGCCGGCTGCGGCACCTCGGCGAGCACGCAGAGGCGCCACAGGAGTTCCCTCAGCTGACTGCCGTCTCCGGCCATCGGCCGGGAGAGGCTGTCGAGCATGGAGAGCAGCACGCTCTCCCAGAAGTCCTTCGCGTCGAGCAGGCTGACGAGGAAGAAGTAGGCGTCCTCTTCGTGCACCTTCTCGCGTACCCAGCCGAGCAGGTGCGTCTTGCCCGTTCCCCGCTGGCCCTGAATCGCGACGCCGATGGGGCTCGCGGCGACGCTCTCCTCCGCCTCCAGCAGGCCGTCGAGGATGACCTGCGCGGCGTCCCGGTGCATCCCCTCGACATGGAACGGCAACGGGCGCCACACGTCGTCGGCGACCCGCGTGTAGTTGAACCGCAGGGCCCGGAGGGCGTCGAGTTCGTCGCTCGTCATCATGCTCCGATCAGGATGAGGTGCTTGGCCTGGTCCCCGATCACGACAGCCGCGCCCCTGTCCTCGTCGGTGAGCATCTTCTGGTTGGACTCGGGCACCAGGCGCACGTCCGGCAGGCCGATCATGTGACGAAGGACGGCGTCGACCTCGGCCCTGGGGGCGTCGCCGAGCAGCGGACGCAGCCGGGTCAGGCTGACCCAGGCGTTCGGCTTGTCGGCGAGCTGCGCGTACGCCTTGCGGATCATCGTCTCGACGTCGTCGGACGGGCGCGCGGACCCCCTCGCAACCGACGTCTCCGGGATCGCGATCGGTGCCGCCGCCACCTCAGCGGCGGACGGCCGGTCAAGCGGTGCCTCGGTGGTCGCCGGGGGGAGGTCCTCCTCCCGCCCGAAGATCTCGGCGAGGCTGTTCTCGCTCCGGGCGACGTGCCGCTGGAGGTTGCCGACGAGGGCCTTGACCGCCGCCGCGGCGAAACCGGTGCCCGGCGCGCTGATGCCGTCGCGGACGAGCTCCGACGCGTGGTGCCAGCCCTTGTCGGTCAGCACGTGGCTGAAAGAGCGTCCCGTTCTCCGGCTGGTGACGAACTTGCCCTCGTTGAGGGTGGTCCGCTCCTTGCCCGTGATGGTGACGCCGTACTTTTCCTTGAGCTCGGGATTGGACATCTCCCGGTCCTCCGCCATCAGGATCAGGAGGGCGCAGGTCGCGGAGAAGGACAAGGGTTTGTCAGGCATGGAGTGACCCTTCGAGCGTTCCATGACGGCACTGGTGGAGGAAGCGCTCCAACTCGGCGAGCACGGTGCCGAGGCGTTCCAGCACCTGCTCGTTCGTGAAGCGGCGGACGGCGTAGCCGTCCCGGCGGAGGCGCAGGTCGCGCTGTCTGTCCGCGGCGAGGCGGAGCGGCCTGAGATGCTCGGGCCCGTCGATCTCGATCACGCATCGCTCGGCGCGCCAGAGCAGGTCGACGCGGATCGGGTTGCTGAGCGGCCCCGAGGCGTGAAGCTGGTTCCACTCGCGGCCCGTCGCCCAGGCGCACGGCGACAGGGCCGCCTCCAATCGTCGCTCGGCGGCGCTGGCCGGGTGCGGCACTCCGGCGAGAGGCGGAAAGGCGAGCGCCGGCAGCGGGACTTCCTCGGTGCCGCCGGGCTCGATGTCGCGGACGAGCGCCGCCACCTCGTCGGGGATCGGGGCGGCCACGGTCTCGATCCGGTCGACGAAGCGCGGCGGCGGCCCGGTGAGCCAGACGCCGAACCCGCCGTGGTGGGCCAGCCATTCGCACGCCGCGACCAGCACCTCCTCTGCGGACGGGCCGAGCTCGTACGGCATCCGCACGAGGATCGCGGCCTCCGGCCGCCGGTAGCCCGCGCGGAGCACCCGGGCCAGCCCGGCGGCACGGATCTCGGGCGGGAAGGTTCCCCGGGCCTCACCCCGCAGAGCGCGTTCCGCCAGATGCGCGAGGAAGGGCGCGAAGTGCCTGGTGGCGGAGCCGGTACGCAGGGCGAGGGCACGAACGGCGGGGACGGCCGCGCCGCCGGATCCGGTGATGCCGTCCGCCTCGGGCAGCCAGGCGGGGAACATCGCCAGCGCGGCGGCCTCCAGTTCCCGCAGCACGTCGGCGACCACGTCCGCGGGGGTCCCGGCCGGGCGGGGGACGTAGGTGACCAGCGCAGGCGCGTCATCGGGCAGGGGCTCGAGCGCCAGCGCGACGGCATCCGGGTCGCCGTGCAGGTGCACGTCCCTGCCAGCGTGCAGGTGCACGACCCGGCCCGTGGGAAGCTCCCGCCACGAGCGTGCCACGCCGTTCCCGCCTGTCGTTGAAGATCCAACAATCTCGACCCGGCAGAGGGTATCGGGCAGTGGCAGGACCGTGCACGAAATCCGGAATTTCCGGTTCGTAGCCTACGGTCGGTCGCCGATCTCGTCGGTCCAGCCCGAGGCTTCGTACACGGTCTTCTCGCCCCTGCGCGCGCCTGGGTAGACGGTGCGCCCGGCGCGCCTTTCCTCTCTGTCCGGGCCGTTGTACTCCTCCGCGAGCAGGCGCGCCCCCGACTCGTCGACGACCAGGCGGTTCGCACCGTCGGCGGAGACGACCGCGGCGCCGGGACGGCCGATCGGGTCGACGACGCCGCGCTCCAGCCTGAGGCCCGGCTGGCCGGCGAGGATCCGCAGCATCGCGGCCCGGGTGGCCGGAGTGGTCGGGGAAGAGAGCACCAATCGTGTCATCCGGAACGTGAAGTCCGCGTACGGCTCGTCGCGCCGGTGGGCCTCGAGCCAGCGGTGCAGGCCCTCGACATCCCGGGGCAGCCGCCAAAGGTCGTCCTGGGACAGGTCCTCGCCGCCGATGCCGAACAGCAGCTTCATCGTGAAGTCCTGCGTCCTGGGCGTGGGCTTCGCCGTCCGGGCGCCCTCGCCCGCGACGACCTCGATGTCCGGGCCGGTCGTCATGCGGCCCCGGCCGGTGGCGCCGTCGTACCAGGTCTCGGTGGTGGAGACGAGGATCCGGCCGACGGCCGCGGCTGGTAGGTCCGTTGCCGGCTGTACCAGAAGCGGCCCGCCTTCCCGTCCGCACGGGCGGCGTTGTCCGCGCCCGCCAGGAGGAACGACCGCGCGTCGAGCGTCACGAGGGGCGTCGCGCGGCTCGGCGGCGCGGAGGCGACGCGGCTCCCCGCCGGCTCCTCCGCCTTGTGGGACACCGCGACACCGGCCACGACGGCCGGGACCGCCACCACGGCGAACCCGGCCGCCGCCGCACCCGCGAGCACCAGCCGGGCCCGTACGGACGAGGGCCGGCGGGCGGGAAGGTCGGCGAAGATCCGGGCGAGGTCGGCCTCGCGGCGGCGGTGGTAGGTCTCGTCGAGAAGGTCGTCGGGCCGCAGGGCACGGATCAGTTCGTCGGTGTTCATCGCATCTGCTCCTGGAGGATCGCCTGAGGGGGATTGAGCATGTCCGCCAGACGCCGGCGGGCGCGGTGGAGACGGACGGCGAACGTGCGCGCCGAGCATCCGACGACCTTCGCCGCCTCGGGGGGGCCGAGGCCGTACCAGCTCGTGAGGATCAGGGCCTCCGCGTCGGCACCGGAAAGGCGGGTGAGGGCGTCGAGCGCCGCCTGCCGTTCGCTGATCTGGTCGGCCACGTCCCCTTCCGGAGACAGCGTGGTCAGCCGCAGCCGCCGCATGTCGAGGTGGCGTTGCTTGCGCAGCAGGTTGCGGGCGACGGCGAGGAGCCACGGCAGGGGGTGCTCCGGCACCTGGGCGAACCGTCGCCAGGCGATCAGGAACGTCTCGCTCGCGATGTCCTCGGCCGACTGCCGTTCGGCGCGGAGCAGCGCGTACCCGAGCACGTTCCGGTAATGCCGGTCGTACAGCTCGGTGAAGCGTTCTTCGGGGTCATCCATATTCAGTAGTTCCACTTCGGAGCCCCCGATTACAGGGCCCCGCCGGAAATCTCGCGGACTACGCCGTCTCGGATCTGATCAGGCGGAGGAACGCCTTGATGCCCGAGAGGACCTCCTGGTTGTCGGTGAGGCGGCTGAGGGAGTCCTCGAATTTCCTGCCCATCGCGTCGAACCGGCGGTCGAGGTCGTCCGCACGCGCCGTGGCCGCGTGGAACCCGGCGCGCGTCTCCGAGGTGAGGGCGTCGAGGCGCTCGGCCAGTTCGGCGGCTTTGGCCTCGGACTCCTCGGCCTGACCCTCCAGGGTTTTGACCCGCTCGACGAGCGTGACGACGTCCTCGCGCGGATACCGGACCTCCTCCAGCATCGTGGTCATGCGGTTGCGCAGGTGGGAGAACCAGGCTCCGGCGGGCCTGAAGAACGTGGCGATCAGGTAGAAGACGGCGAAGTAGTAGCCGACGGTCTCGCCGGAGAAGTAGGTGACGACCGCGAGCAGGGCGGCCGACAGCAGGTGGGCGGCGACGGCCGCCCCGCGCATGCGCACCGCGATGCGGCGGGCCTCCGCCTCGCGCTCGGGCGAGACCTCCACCCCGCGCTCGCGGCTGATCCGTATCTCGTGGATCAGGGCGTGAGCCTGGAAGTACAGGTTCCACGGCACCGTCAGGAGCACGATCAGCCAGAGCAGGCACAGCGCTCCGAAGCCCAGCGAGACGACCACCGGCAGCGGCACGTCCACCACGTAGACCAGGACGATCCCCGCGATCGTGGACACGATCGCGAGAAAGACGATCCCGCTTCTGCTCACGGCCATCCTTTCCGCCGGCTGTTCGGACACGTCAGTGTCGCCGCCGGACCGGCGCGCGGGCATGAGCGGGATCACCCGGATCGACTGAGTACGACCGCTCAGGAAGAAGGGGGTGGCCCGGGACGCGGACCACCCCCCGCTCACTACTTGAAGACGGGAACCCCGTCGCGGACGAGCTTCCAGTTCGCCTCGGCGAACGTCGCCGGGTCGATGGTGCCGGTCGCGGCGGCGTACTCGATCAGCGCCTGGCGGATCTCCACCTGGGCGTTGTAGACCACCGGGGCGGTCGAGACGTGCGGGAAGCCGCCGCCGCCCGACTGGCGGTAGTTGTTGATGGCCACGACGAACTGCTGGTCGGCGGTGACGGGCTTGCCCTGGTAGGACAGGCCGACGATGCGCTGGCCGACGGGCTTGGAGATGTCGATGTCGTACGTCACGCCGGAGAGCTGGTCGTAGTTGTAGTCGGGCGTGCCGCCGGCGTTGGTGAGCGTGGCGAGGTCGATCGGCGCGCCCGGGGCGACCTGGGCGAAGTACTTCGCCGAATACTCCAGGAAGTCCTTGATCTGGGCGCCGTTCAGCTTGATGCCGAGCAGCGTGTTGTCGTAGACGTACAGCCCGGCCATGTCGCGGACGCTGACCGGCCCGGCCGGGAACACGGCGGTGCGGCTGAACGGCGCGGCGATCGACAGCACGGGCAGCGAGGCGTCGGCGGTGCCGGCGATGGCCTTGCTGACGAGGTCGGTCTGGACCTTCTGGATGTAGTCGAGGATCGGCGTGTCCTTGTACGGCGACTCGGCCGCCGACAGCTCCTGGGTGGACTGCGCGATGACCTTGTTGACGTAGCCGACGGTCTTGTCGTGCTGCTCCTTCATGAGCGCGACGATCTTCGGGTCCTCGGCCACCGTGTTGGTGTTGAGCGTGGTGGACGACTTGCCGGTCACCGTCCACTTCCCGCGCTCCTTGGCGAGCGTGAAGTCGACGACGCTGAGGCGCTGGCCCCACTTGCTGGGCTCGGTCAGCAGCACCTGCTGCCCGGTGACCTTGTTGGTGACGAAGCGCTGCGGCACGTCGTTGTGCGCGTGGCCGAACAGGACGGCGTCGACGCCGGGCACCTGCTCGGCGACCATGGCGGCGGCGTTCTCCACCGGCAGGTCGGAGCCGTACGACGACAGGCCGTTGTCCCCGGCGTGGGCGGTGACCATGACCACGTCGGCGCCGAGGCCGCGGATGACCGGCACCCACTTCTTGGCGGTCTCGACGAGGTCGAGGAACCTCAGCTTGCCGTCGACGTTCGCCTTGTCCCAGATGGCGACGCCGGGGTTGGTGAGGCCGAGCACGCCCACCTTGATCGGCTTTTCGCCCTTCACCTTCATGGTCTTGATGACGAACGGCTGGTAGGCCGGCAGGCCGGTCTTCGCGGAGACGGCGTTCGCGCCGAGGACCGGTGCCTTCATCTGCTTGACCCACGCGCCGAGCAGCGGCAGGCCGTAGTTGAACTCGTGGTTGCCCAGCGTCACGGCGTCGTACCCGATGGCGTTCATGGCCTTCGCCATGGGGTGGACCTCGCCCGTCGAGGTGATCGGCTCGACCTTGGCGTAGTAGTAGTCCAGCGGCGTGCCCTGGAGGGTGTCACCGGAGTCGAACAGCAGGGTGTGGTCGGCGCCGCGGTCGGCCCTGATCTTCGACACCATCGTCGAGATCTTGGCCAGGCCCACGTCGTTGTGCGCGCTGTCGTCGTACTCCGCGTTCTTGTAGTAGTCCCAGTTGAGCGCGTTTCCGTGGATGTCGGAGCTGGCCATGACGGTGATCTTGACCGTGTGGCTCGGGGCCGCGGTGGCGGGGGTGCCGGGCAGGAGGAGACCGAGGGCCACGACGCCGGCGCCCGCGGTCAACCTGATCGCTGAACTCATGCTGCGTGACGATAGTGATTGCCAATTACCAAGTGGTCACGAAGTCCTTAACCGGACATGTCGCTACAAGGTGACACGCTTGTCACCCACGGGGGAGTCGCGCCGTGGGTAGGACGAGTGGGATGGCGGACAAACTCGAGACCTACCGGGCCAAGCGCGACGCGACGCGCACCAGCGAGCCGATCCCCGCCGAAGGGCCGCTGCCGCGGGGTGAGGACGACACGTTCGTCATCCAGGAGCACCACGCCCGGTCCCTGCACTGGGACCTGCGCCTGGAGCGGGGCGGGGTGCTGGTCTCCTGGGCGATCCCCAAAGGCCTGCCGCCCGACCCCGCGACCAACCACCTCGCCGTCCACACCGAGGACCACCCCATGGAGTACGCCCGGTTCGAGGGCGAGATCCCCAAGGGCGAGTACGGCGGCGGCACGATGACGATCTGGGACCGCGGCCACTACGCGACCGAGAAGTGGAGCGACCGCGAGGTGAAGATCGTGCTGAGCGGCTCCCGGGTCGCCGGCCGCTACGTGCTGTTCCAGACCCGCGGCCGCAACTGGATGATCCACCGGATGGACCCGCCCAGTGGGCAGTGGGAGCCCCCGCCCGCCTCGCTCGCGCCGATGACGCCGGTGACCCGCGCCCGCGTGCCGCGCGACCCCGAGGCGTACGCCTGGGAGTTCTGGTGGGGCGGGGGCGCGGGCGCTCGCGTACGTGGAGGGGGGCAGGCTCACCCTGCGCGACGCGGGCGGCGCGGACGTCACCGGGGAGCACCGCTGGTTGCGCCCGCTGGCCGAGTCGTTCGGCAGCAGGGCGGTCGTGCTCGACGGCGAGGTCGTCACGTTCGCGGGCACCGCCGTCTACGTCGCCTACGACCTGCTGTACGACGACGGCCGGTCGTTGCTGGACGAGCCGTTCGAGCGCCGCCGTACGGGCCTGGAGGACCTGGCGGTGAACGGGCCGCGCTGGCAGACGGCGCCGTCCTGGCCCGGCGAGGTGGACGCGGTGCGGCGAACGGCGGCCGAGCAGGGCCTACCCGGCGTGGTGGGCAAGCGCCTCGACTCCGCGTACGCGCCGGGGGAGGAGTCCGCCGCCTGGGTGCGGCTGCCCGGGAAGGCAACAGGGTAAGGCCGCAGGGTAAGGCCGGTGGCGGGGGGTAGGGAGAACGAGGGGGAGGTGTCGAGATGTCCGAGCAGCACCACCCGGTCACCGGCGAGCACAAGTACGAGCAGGAGATCGCCTCCGCGGAGGAGCACGAGGAGCGCCCGGGACGCAGCCTGATCACGACCGACCACGAGGTGATCAGGCGGTGGGCCGAGGAGCGGGACGCCAGACCCGCCACCGTCCCCGGCACCGAGCACGAGGGCCGTCCTGGCGTCCTCCGGTTCGACTTCCAGGGCTACGGCGGCGAAGACCTGCAGGAGATCTCCTGGGACGAGTGGTTCACGACGTTCGAGGAGCGCAAGCTCAACTTCATCTACCAGGAGCACCGCAAGGACGGCAGCCCGAGCAACTTCTTCCGGCTGGAGAACCCCGAGCGCGAGGACGCCTGAGCCCTTTCGCCTAGGCTTTCTCGCCGTCCCGGGTTCTCTCGCCGTCCGGTGCGGCGGCGCTCACCGACCGGAGCAGACCGAGTTCGGCGGCGTAGTCCTCCAGCTTGGTTCGCAGCTGGCGGCGTCCCCGGTGCAGCCGCGACATGACCGTGCCGATGGGGACGTCCATGATCTGCGCGATCTCCTTGTAGGCGAAGCCCTCCACGTCGGCGAGGTAGACCGCCAGCCGGAAGTCCTCGGGCAGCTCCTGCAGCGCCTGCTTCACCCGGGAGTCGGGCAGCCCCTCCAGTGCCTCCACCTCGGCCGACTTGAGCCCTGACGAGGTGTGCGAGGCCGCCTCGGCGAGCTGCCAGTCCTCCACGTCCTCGGTCGCGGACCGCTGCGGCTGCCGCTGCTGCCTGCGGTAGGTGTTGATGTAGGTGTTGGTCAGGATGCGGTACAGCCAGGCCCGCAGGTTCGTGCCCTCGCGGAACTGGTGGAAGTTGCTGAAGGCCCGCATGTAGACGTCCTGCACCAGGTCTTCGGCGTCGGCGGGGTTGCGGGCGAGCCGTAGGGCGCCGGCGTAGATCTGGTCGATGTACGGCAGCGCGTCCCGCTCGAACCGCAGCCGCCGTCGTTCGACCGCCGTGTCGTCGACGATCGTCATATCCCCACCTCCTTGAGAGCCTGCCTCTATCAGTTACGACCGCTTTGTCCGGTCCGGTCGCACGGTCCGCCTACCCCTCGTCTCCCTTTCAACACGGCTCGCGCTTCTGTTTTCGGCTACCGTGCCCGTTCCCGCGACCTGACCGAATGTCCGAGCCACCCGGGGGTACGCGAAGACGGAGAGGCAGCAGCCCGAGGAGGATGCCATGCCCAAGGACAACGCGGGGCCGGAGCACCTGATCCCTGACCGGCTGCCGCCGCTGGCGCAGTCACCCGACGTGGAGCCCTGTTCGGACCTGGACGGCGGCGCGTCGGGCGACTGGCACGCCCCCGGCGCCGACTCGCCCGACGACGTCGAGGAACCCGCCGACGAATGATCCGTACCGGCCGGGGGGCGGCGTTCAGGCGGCGTCGCGGCGACCGGCCGGCGGGACCGTTCCGCCGGGGGCAGGGCCACCGGCGGGGCCACCGGGGGCGGGGCCGCCCGAAGAGGGTCCGCCGGGTGCGGGGCCTCCGGGGGCGCGGGTGCCGCACACGCTGGTGCTCGCGGCCTGCGAC